>CAMFFI010000129.1 GCA_945949625.1 uncultured bacterium
GGCTTATTTTTTATTATTCTTCGTTTTCCCAAAGGTTATTGTAGTTTTGAAAGTAATAGATAAGAGGTATAAGCAATTGCGGAACACCAGTCTCCGATTGGATTTTCAGATTATGTGCGATATAATTATTTCGACAAATATAATATACTGAGGTATTAAAATGAATATTGATGTTGCTTTTGATTTCACATCTGATACTCCAAACTATTGGAATAATTTTTGGTAGGACGGCGTTCTTGGTGGAGGCGGCGCCGACCCCGATGCTGTAAGCAAAACATTACAAACTTATCATCAATTTCTATGGAGCAAATTATTACCCAATGGGGAACAAATGAATTTGTCAATGGGAAAGGGCTATGACTATTTATCATGGAAAAACTTTAGATTCGGAAGTGATTCTATACTTGCAAGTTTTCGCTATAGCAGATATCGAAAACTGTTGGAAGAAGTTTCGAAAACAATGCCAAACTATCAGAGCTTTATTGAAGATTTTATACATAGAACTTATACCATTGGTGGGAGTATTATTTTTCCAAAAGAAAATAGTATCAATAGAGCACGAGGTGTTAATCCGTTTATCAAAGATAGGTGGGATTTAACATTGGAGTGCATAAGAAGATATTACAAAAATGACAGTAGTCCTCTTTATGAAACTTTGGTAAAAAACAAAGAATTTTTCGATTTATTTATAGACTTTAAGGGGTATGTTGATTTCTTCTATCTTCAAGATTGTGTATCAACAGATTATCAATCAGTAATTTTTTGGATTGGTGACGGAGATTTATCAAAAAATCCAATGCCAAAAACAGTAGATGAGTATTTACTGTGGATTGAAAAACAGCTTGACTTTGTTTCAAAAAGAAACAAAAGAATTGAATTGGAAATTCAACTTTAAACTCAATTTATAAAGCTGTAATAAATTTGACGAAAATATAAACACGGCTAAAAAGAGATTATATTGCAGATGAAGCGGATATACCGGGAACGTAGTATATTGCGAAATACAAAAATCCCTCGCACGGCGAAGCTTTTTGACGTGCGAGGGATTTTATTATGCGAAAATTTATAAATATCGCTTTAACCGACGGTATAAAGCGCGTAAAAATAACCTTTTTTCGCCATAAGCTCGTCAAAGGTGCCGCGTTCCTCAATGCGGCCGTTTTTCATGACCAGAATGCCGTCATAACGGCGCAAAAGAGCTTCGTCAAGAGCGTGAGTTATCACAATCCTTGTAATGCCTTCCAGGCTCAATATATCGCTTGAAACCTGGCGCGCGGTCTGCGCGTCAAGGGCAGCGGTAATTTCGTCGGCAAGAAGAACGGAGGATTTTTTAAGTAGGCTGCGCGCAATGGAAATGCGCTGTTTTTCTCCGCCGGAAAGCCCCTTGCCGTTTTCGCCGCAAAGGTATCCGTCTCCACGCTTTTCAATAAGTTCTGAAAGGTGGGCGTGCAAAATTGCAGAATCAACTTCTTCATCGGGAAAATTGCGGAACATTGTAACGTTGTCGCGGATTGAGGCGTTGAAAACAAAAACGTTTTGCTGAATTACGGAAATTATGTCATAGAGAGATTCGCTGCTGATGTCACGCAGCTCTTTTCCGTCAAAGGTAATGCTTCCGGAATAGCCCGTGTTTGCTGCGGTGAGCAGCCCAAGAAGGGTGGATTTTCCGCTGCCGCTTCCGCCGACTATTGCGTAGGCCTTTCCGGCAGCAAACTCGGTTGAAATATTGTGAAGAACGGTGCTTTCGCTGTCGTATCCGAAGGATACATTCTCGAAACGAATTTCCGAATACAGGGTTTCAAGCTGTTCGCTGCCGCCGTTTGAAGAGCTTTCTTCAAGAGCGTGTCCAAGCTTGTCCACAAGGCCGATTGCCGCTTTGCGGCCGGCAAGCATTCCGGGAAGCTCCGCTATGGGCTGAATTACAAAGTTCATAAGGTTTACAAAGGCAAGAACAACGCCCGGGGTAAGTCCTTTTCCGTAAAGCGTAAGGTAAGCACCGGCGATGAAAACGCCAAGTTGAGCAAAACATCCTGTTACGGAGCCAATCATTCCCACAATAATTTTTATACGCTGTTTATCAAATTTCTTTTCTTCAAGCCTTGCGTTGCTTTGCGCAAAAAGCTTGAAGATTTCTTTTTCTGCTTTGAAGCTTTTAACCACGGAAAAGCCGGAAAGACAATCTTTAACGGTGGCGACAAAATCGGCGTTCTGTTCAGAAACGCGCCGTTCCGCGCCTTCAAGCCTGCTTCCCGTAAGGATAGAAGCGGCAAACGGAAGTCCAGTAAGCACCAAAGCCACAGCGGTCATAATCGGCGAATAGAGCAGCATCATAATAAACGCACCGATAAAGGTGATAATTTGCTGTAAAATTTTAAATTGTTGCGTTAAATATTCGGTTTCTATGGAAGTGGCGTCGTTTGAAAGGGCAGAGATATAAACCGCCGTATTTTCATCGCCAAAAGAAGATATGCTTTTTTCCGTAAGCTTTTTAAAGGCAAAATTCTTATATTGTTCAATTGCCCGGCGAAAAAAGCGCGGTTTTGCCGCAAGGTCAACCAGATAGCACACTATGCAAAGAAGAATAAAGGCTGCGCTTATTTCTGTAAGCAGCGGCAGAGAAAGAGCGCCCGCTTCACCGGTGGAGGTGTCAACAAGCTGCTGCATAATCCATGATACAATAAGATTAAGCGTGCTTGAAACCAGCGTTCCCACCAAGAGCACGCAATAAAGCGCTATATTTCCTTTATAGAAACAGGAAATGAGCTGTTTTTTTATACTTTTATTTTTCACTTTCACATATCTCCTTCCAAAGAGAACGAAGTTCTTCATCATCGCTTTGTAAGACGGTATTTTCAATACCTTCAATGGCGGTTTTACCAATGTCGTCATATGCGGCCGCAGGCTTTATTTTTTCCATAAAACGGATGTTTTCAATTTTATAATTGGGAACCGAATCAAATTTTTCGGCAAGCGCTTTTGCTTCCAAAAGCGCCTGTTTTGCAGCGGCACGACCTTCTGTTTTTAGCTTTACTTCGCCAAGGCATACAAGAAACATCACGGAAATTTTATCAAAGGAATTGTTTTTTTTCTCGTAATGAAGCCCGCGCAGAAAATCAAGTCCCCAGTTTATTACGGCGGCGGCATCGGAATAATTTTTGCGTTTAAAATATACGTTTATGTACCCTGTAACGGTTTGAGCGGCTTCAATTGCTATAGAAAGCAGTGACTGTGAAAGAAATGTAACAGCCTCTTCGCACTGCTCGTTGGAAGCAAGCGCAAAACCGATTTCGCTGCTGTTAATATAACAAGGATTATTTTGTTTTAGAATTTCAATGCCGCGGCTTATATCTCCAAGAGAAATATAGCAACCGGCAAGATTACGGCAAATAGAAAGTTCGCTGATATCCGGGTCGTTATTTTGAGATATAAGCGAAAGAGAACGATTGTAAAGCTCAATTCCGCGCCGAAGCATGGCTTTGTCGTTTAAAGAAATACCGAAAAGGTGATAGCAGCTTGCGCTTTCAAAAACAACGTCGAAAAAATTCGGATATTTTGTAAGCGCTTTTTCTGCTTCTGAAAGACAGTCTTTGTTGTGCTCAAGTGAGTATTGCTTCATCAGCGCAATGGATTCCGTACGGCTTTTGCCCTTTATGTCATATCCCAGCAAAACGTCTACGGAAGTATCAAAAAAGCTTGCAAGTTCGATTATAAGGTTTATATCGGGAACGGAAAGCTTTGCTTCCCATTTATAAACCGCACCCGGAGTTACCCCAAGCACTTCTGCAAGCTGCTCTTGAGTAAGCCCCTGGCTTTTTCGCAATTTTCTTATGTTCTCTCCAAGCAGAATATTCATTGGCCACCATTCCTTTCTTCTATAAGTATTCTAACACTTAAAAAGCAAAAAGTGAACGGATTTTTAGTACTGATAGAATATTTTTTATTATACTTGCAGTATGAAAACGCATTTTTAAAGCCTCATGAGTATGAACACGGCAGAGCATGAAAGAACAATTCCTATACTTTAGTATAGGGAAATAATTTGATTTTTTGTTTATAATAATGGTATAATAAAATATATAAGTGACAATACCGTTTTTTGAAAGGAAGCGCAAATGCGAAAAGCAAAAAGAAGCGGTGGATTTTTATTTTGGCTGCTCATAAATATGCTTATAAATCCCGAAGGGCTTATCGCCTTTATAGTTTTGCTGGCATTGCATTTTTGGCTGAAATGGCCGCTGTGGATTGCCTTTGCCGTACTTGGGGCGTGGATTTTGGGAATAATTGTATTTATGCTGGTTATCGGAACCGCAAACAGATGCGGAAACGAATCCACCCCACCGCAGGAAAACAAAAATCCATATTCGGTAAAAGAA
>CAMFFI010000130.1 GCA_945949625.1 uncultured bacterium
GATTAAAGGTTTATTGCTGGGACAAGCAAAAAGCAATTACAATGGACGATTTTTCACGCTTAGGCGGAGTTTTGAAAAACGACGGCAAAGTAAGCAGTGACGTTATAGACGTTCTCTTTACAAAAAAATGCTGCAAGCAAAAGGAAATTGCCGAAAGCGTGAATTATAACTATAACGAGTTTCTTTCCTGTCAGGCGGCTCAAAGACGTGTTACGGGCGTAAGAAGTGTTGTTGCAGGTCAGTTTGCAGGACTCAGCACCATATTAAAGGATATGTCTGTTGAATTTGAAAACTATGTTACCTATGATACGGAAAGCAGTCAAAGGGTGGAGGAGTTTTTAAGGTACAGCGGTCTTGTGCCTATGGAATGCAGCTGCGTTCTTGATAAAAACGGCAGAATGTCTGTGGAAATTGAGCTTGCGCAAAACTATAAGGATAAAATCAGAAAAAGCGTTCTGATGAATGAAATCTCCAAATGCTGCGGCAGGCGTTTTGATTCTCCCTGTATTACAGAGCTTGGCAACAGAATAAGAATGGCTTTCAATGAAATGCCGTATTACGACGTTGAAATCGGCTCGGCACAGCACGTCTGCAATAACGGCAAGCTGTGCGGCGACAGCATTAACTATTTTAATAACAGCCTGGGAAGTATGGTTGCAATAATTTCCGACGGTATGGGAACAGGGGGCAGAGCCGCAGTTGACGGAAATATGGCTGTATCAATAATGACAAAGCTGTGCAAGGCAGGGCTTTCCTATGACTGTGCGTTACAGGTGGTAAATTCCGCCTTAATGGTAAAATCAGAGGACGAATCTCTTGCTACCCTTGATATTGCGGATATAAACCTGTTTTCCGGCAAAGCAACGCTTATGAAGGCAGGCGCACCGCTGACATATATCAAGAAAAACGGTCATATTATAAAAAAGCAGACCGAGTCGCTTCCTGTGGGAATATTAAACGATATAAAATTTTCCAAGGAATCAATCGGACTTTCAGCAGGTGACTGGATTGTAATGATTTCAGACGGAGCGGTACAAAAGGATGATATGTGGCTTGAGTCGCTGATTAAAACATGGAATCAGGCAAGTGCCGGAGAGCTTGCACAGAAAATAGTAAAGGAAGCGTCCTCAAGGCGCAGTGACGGTCACGATGACGACATTACGGCGGTCGCAATAAAACTAATAGACAATGAATAATTCAATTACAATAAATAAAAGGCGAGTGACTCCACACACAAGTCGAGCGTTTTCCCATATAGTAAAAAAAAACGGCAGGGTTTCCTGCCGCTTTTTTCATATAAGTACATTTACACATAATCCTACGGTTATTTTCGGACTGCGTCATCCTTTGATTTTTCATTCATTTCATTTTCAACAATCGTTTCAATTCTTGCAGACCTTGTTTTTCCGTTTGTGATGTAGGCAAAGGGAGCTGTTACAAGAACAACGCCGTAATAGTTTATCATTCTCCAGATAAGCGTTGCGCCCTTTAATGTTTCCGGAGTAAAGAAGTTGTTAAAGAATGCGGTAAAACCAAGCTCAGCCGCACCGGAGGCACCGGGAATTGGAATCATACCCGATACAAGATTTACAAATGCCTGTGAGCTTATCATATCTGTGGGGGTAGCCTGATTTAAGCCGAAGGAACGGTAAACGCAATAGGGAACGGTGAACATTGCTAAAAACTGAATAAAGGTAAGAAAAGCTGTAACCGCCAGAGTTTTTTTGTGTTTGTAAAGCTCCGAGTTGCTGGAATGGAATAAATCAAGCTGTTTTTGAATATTCGCAGTTTTTTCATCAATATTTTTAACCAGTCTGATTTTAGAAAGAATTTTTGCAATAAAGAAAATAAATTTCTTTGTAATATTAGGCTTAAATGAAACGAGAACCAATGCTCCCGTTATTAAAAGCTGTGAGCCGAAGCCTACAATAATAAACAGAACTACAATCGTGGAGGAAAGAGCGTCCACAAAGAAGTTAAGCTTATAGAAAAATGCCAGAATACTTATTGAGGTTAAAACCACCTGATAGATTAAGAACTTTTGTATAAGCCTTGATGTGCTGTATCCGATATCAATTCCCATTGAATGAAGAAGATATATCTGCATAGGCTGACCGCCTGTTGAGGAAGGAGTGACGGCACACCAGAAAAGTCCCACAAAGGCGACCTTAACAGCGTCAAAAAACTTGAAGTTCTTGTAATCTATACGTATAAAATAGTAAATTATGAGGGCTTCTATAAACATATAAAGAAGCTGAAAGCCGATTGCCGCAAGCAGCCAGAACAGGCTGATTTGCACTGCCGAATGAAGCAGGTCGTTCAGACCGTTTTCACTGTAAAAAAAGTAAAAAATCATAAAGAGGCACAAGCCTGCAACCAAAATATTAAAAATTAATTTACCGGTAATTTTCTTTTTTATTTTCATAAGTTCTCCATTATTCCTAAATAAAGAGGAATGTTACTTTCATTGTCGATAACAGCGAAAATAAAGGGCCTGTTTACTTTAACATCAGTTTCGTTGTCAAGGGTTGAATTTTCCGTCGTTTTTTCATCAATCTTTTCCGATGAAATACCTTTTTCCGATATGCTAAAATCAATGCTTTGAACAAAGTTGTTTAAGTGGACGTCCTCTGACTGAGTCATATTGGTAAGGTCAGCCTCTTCGGTGAACAAAGCATTTATGCCCATATTTTTCAAAGCCGAGGTTAAATCAACAGATTTACTTACCGAAAATTCAGGTAAATAAGCGTTGCACCTTTTTGTAATATCTATGCTGTTAAGCAAGTTTGCAAAAGTTTCGCTGTTAAGAGTTTTTAAATAATCGCTTATTGTAATATTTTCGTCAGGTAAAATAACGCAAAGCTTCAAGGGCGTATTTTTAAAGCTTTTAAGAAAGCCTTTGCAGTTTTCATCTTTAATTAAAAATTCACTGCTTGCATAAAAATTAACCTGTGAGCTTTTTTCAGTACCCTTAAAGGTATCGGCGCTTATATTTCTTTCGGCGTAGTCTTCAAGCCAGTTATCGGAAATATTAAGATAACCTGTGGAGTACATATATGCGTTGCTGTCAAGGTTTTTCAGCGGCTTTCCGTCGATGTTTGTGTAATCTGTTGTGCGGTTATTTATTTTAGCAAGAGCATTGCTGTCTGAAAACAGAAAACGGAAAAAATCAATATCGTAATATTTAGCGTCTGTTTTCAGAAATTCCCTTTTTATATCAAAGGTATCGTTGCACCAAACAAAATTTTTAAGATTAACGGAATAGTTTTTGTCCTCGCTTTTACAGTTAAAACTTGCAAGCCTTGTCTGAAAATATTGAGTGGACTGATTTAAGCTTTCAATATTTATGTTTTTGCATAAAGCACTTGTAAGCTCTTTTTTTGTGGTTTTTGCCGCGGCATTTGTCAAAAGACAAAGCTGTGTAAATGTGTTTGCCGGCGCAATTGTTGTATTGTCGTTTTCCGAGTAGCTGTTTCTGAGCAGTTCAAAGGAAAAGTCCAGAGCACTGTTCTGGTATTCATTATAGGTGTTTGGCAAAGTTGTACTGCCGTTTTTATAGCTGTAATCAACCTCTGACTCGGACGTTTGAACCTCAATACCATTAATAAGGCTGTCGCTGTCACTGACTCTGGCAGGGTCGCTGCCGCAGGAGCAAAACAACAATACGGCAAGAAATGCGGAACAAATTGTTAAAAAAGCTTTTTTCATAGTCAACTCCGTTAATTTAATTTTTGTTTTTTGAAAATTCCTTAGCAAGACGGAAAATATTAAGAGCAGAATCACGCTTGCTTATTTTTTTGCAGTTTTCCTGCATTTGTTTAAGCTTAGCTTTGTCGGACAAAAGCACGGCTATTTCTTTTCCGCCGATTTCAGGCTGTTTATCAAGAATGATTGCAACCTGAGAATTTTTAAGATACTCTGCATTTTCATTTTCCTGACCGGGAATAGCGTTGTAAATAGCCAAGGGCAGATTGCACGCAAGACTTTCCGTTACGGTAAGTCCGCCTGGCTTTGTAACGATTAAATCGGAAAAATGCATATATTCTTCTACGTTATTAATAAATTTAAACAGCTTTGTAGGCTTATGAGGACGGTTGCTGTCGCCCAGATATTTTTCAAAAGCGTCATACAGCTTTTGATTGTTTCCTGTTATAACAATGCACTGACATTCTATGTCCGTATGCATAAAGCTTTCATATACTGCTAAAACCTCGGTAACCCCAAAGCTGCCTGCCATTAACAGCACGGTAGGAATATCAAGGCTGAAGTTAAGCTCCTGCGCAGTTTTTTCCTTTGAAGTTTCCCTGTAAAACTTATCAAATATAGGTATTCCGTAGGGATAAATACGCTCTGTTTGAATAATGCC
>CAMFFI010000131.1 GCA_945949625.1 uncultured bacterium
TTATCTCCATAATTTCGGAAATAAGATTCATATATTCAAACTGTTTTTCTGAAATGTTATTAATTGTATTAATTTTATCAGGCAAGATAGTATCTCCTTACAAAAAATATCTAAATAATAATATCACAAAAAACAAGTTTTATCAATACATATTGTAGCTAAAAAACAAAAATCAACCGTATTTTCCTATATTTGCATATGTTCCGGGAATATCCCCTGCTATAACAGATTGTGCAATTTCAAAATCAGTTGTATATTCTATTCCGTCTGAATAATCGGGACTTAATGTAATTAAAGTTGCGTTTACGATAAATTTTATGTGATGAACCGTTTGATTAAGTCCCGCAGACTCAAATGTACTTACGATTTCAGAATTGAAGCTTCCCACAAAGGTAAAATCAAATGTAACCTTGGGACCGAAATTGCTAAGCAAAGAAAGCTCTGTAAAGGCACCGATATGCACCGAAACATCAGCGTCGGTTACGGTTTCGATTTTTTCCTGAACTGCTTTGTTAAGCTCAGCCTTTAGTATGTTTATGTTTATTGAATTTGTTTCAATAGAAGTAACCTTACCGTCTGAATTATAATTAATCACAGATATGTCTTTATAAGAAAAATTATATCTGTTTATCACATCATTTACAGCCTCGGTAATTGCATTGTTTGAAATAATTCTTGCCTGAGTTCGTACATATTTTTCCTGAAAAGGTACTGCCTGATATTCAAAAAACACAATGATGCCGATAAACAGTGAAAGAAAAACCAGAGATATTTTTCTGATTTTTCGTCTGAGCTTTGATTTTTTCTTTTTAACACGCAAAAAAAACACCCCTCGTTTATTCTATACGAAAGATGTTTTTTAGTGATTATAAGTAAATCATTAATTGAAAAAGTCGAGTGCCTCGACACGCAATTCGTGCAGACAGTTTGTACTGACTGCAACCTTTATGCCCGAACGCAACCGTGCAGTTTCCTATAAAGTGAAAAAGCACCCGTAAAGGGTGCTTTAGATTATGACATAAGGTCTTCGTCGGAAGAATCGCAGCAGCCGCAGTCACAGCCGTCGTCGCAGCATTCATCCTCAAATAAATCAGAAAAGTCAAATTCAAGAACTTCTCCGCAATTCGGACATTCGATTTCGCCTTCAAGTAAAACATCCTCGGAAACGCAGATTTTTTCTCCGCATTTACCGCAGGTTACCTCATAAAAAGGCTCGTCGTCATCGTCATACTCGTCGTCGCAATCGCAGCATTCGTCATCATAAAGGATTTCTTCAACATTACCTAAATCCTCATCAATTTCATCAACCTGCTGACTTAACTCGTCATAAAGGTCTTCAATATCTGTTTGTGACATAGCAACGTCTTCAAGCAAATCAATAATAGCATTAATTACCTTTACCTCATCCTTGTTATCGTCAAGCTTTAAACCGTCAGCAAGACCGCGGATGTAAGCAACTTTTTCATTTAATGTCATAGCTATTCTCCTTATGCACGGCCCATATATTCGCCTGTGCGTGTATCAATCTGAATTACTTCGCCCTCGTCAATAAAGAGAGGAACCTTAATTTCTGCACCTGTTTCAAGTGTAGCAGGCTTTGTTGCGTTTGTTGCAGTATCGCCCTTGAAACCCGGATCAGTCTTTGTTACTGTAAGCTCAACAAAGTTTGGCGGCTCAACGCCGAACACATTTCCTTTGTATGAAAGAATCTTACAAACCATATTTTCTTTTACGAACTTAAAGTTGTCGCTCAAAATTGATTTGTTAATAGGAATCTGTTCCCATGTTTCGGTGTCCATAAAGTAATATAAATCACCGTCATTGTAGCTGTATTCCATATCTTTTCTTTCAATATATGCAGTCGGATATTTATCGTTAGGGTTGAAAGTTTTTTCAACAACTGCACCTGTAATTACATTTCTGATTTTTGTTCTTACAAAAGCGGCGCCTTTACCGGGCTTAACATGCTGGAATTCAATAATTGAAACAACCTGTCCGTCCATTTCAAAAGTAACGCCGTTTCTGAAATCACCTGCTGATATCATAAATTTTACCTCCTGAATATTTAGTACAGCACACAAAGCCGCACAAATCTAATATAATTATACATAATATTTGTAAAAATGCAAGAGCTTTATAAAATAATAAGGTTTTTAGGCAATGTTGCAAAGTTTTTATATCCTGATTTTGTAACAGCAACCATATCTTCAATTCTGACGCCGAATTTATTTTCAAGATAAATTCCCGGCTCAATTGTAATTACCATTCCTTCGCTTAAAATAATGTCTCCGCCGGGAGAAACATTTGGCTTTTCGTGAATATCAAGTCCCACTCCGTGACCTGTGGAATGACCGAAGCACTTTCCGTATCCAGAATCAGAAATAATGTTTCTTGCGGTTTTATCAACATTACCGGTCAACACGCCGGCCTTAACGCTTTCAAGAGCAGTTGTCTGTGCCTTATACACAATGTCGTAAATCTTCTTTTGCTCATCGGTAACACTGCCGACCGCAACAGTTCTTGTCATATCACTGTGATAGCCTTTATATAAAGCACCGATATCCATTGTGAAAAAGTCACCGTTTTTCACTGTATTGTTATCGGGGACTCCGTGAGGCAACGATGTTTTTTTACCGCTTATGGTTATTAAATCAAAAGAAACATCTTCTCCGCCGCACTTCTTAATTCTATACTCAAGCTCGTTTTTTATTTCCTTTTCCGAAACTCCGGGTTTTATCAAGGGCAGTAAATCATTAAATGCTTTCTCGGTAATTTCCTGAGCTTTTGCAATAAGCGACAGCTCATACTCACTTTTTATCATTCTTTGATTTTCTATGGCGGTATCTAAAATTGAAGAGCTTGAAATCTTTATGCCTGCTTTTGAAAAGCTTTCCTTGAATTTTTCAGAAGTTAACAAGGTCATATGCTTTGTTTCAACGTATATTTTTGTGACTTTTTCTTCATAAAGTAAAGATGTTAAGTCATCTCTCAATGAAGAAAACAAAACAACATTACAGGATGAAACAATATTTTTTGCTGCTTCAATATATCTGAAATCAACAAACAAATATGCGCTGCTCTTAGTTATAACCAACGTACCTTCGCTGTTGTTAAAGCCTGTGTAGTAGTAAACATTTGCGTTAGAGGTTATCAGAAGAGCCTCATCATCTTTTTTTAATAGCTCTGAAATTTTTTCAATTCTTTTCTTTTGTTCAGACAATTAAATCATATCCTTTAAAGCCTCAATGGCAAGAAAGTAGCTTGTTTTTCCAAATCCGCATATTTGTCCTTTACAAACAGGAGCAATCACGGAAAGATTTCTGAATTCTTCCCTTGAATGAATGTTCGACATATGAACTTCAATAAACGGAATATTAACCGACGCAATTGCGTCCCTTAAAGCATAGCTGTAATGAGTTAATGCTCCGGCATTTACAATCACTGCGTCATAGCAGTTAAGTGCAGAATGTATTTTATCAATTAAATCACCTTCGTGATTTGACTGAAAAATATCACATTCATAATTATGTTCGCCTGCAAAGGCTTTGATTTCTTTATTAATATTATCTGCTGTATCCGTTCCGTAAATTCCTTTTTCACGAATACCGACCATATTCAAATTAGGTCCCAGTAATACAAGAATTTTTTTCATAATAAAATCTCCAGTTTTATACAAATCCCAGACTAAACGGTGGATAATTTCTTTTGAAAAAATTACTAAAGTTTAATCATAGATTATTATAAGATTGCAAAAAAGCGGACAGAAGCTCTGTCCGCTTTTTAATTATTTACCTATATTTGCGTTTACGAGCTGCTTCGGATTTTTTCTTACGCTTAACAGAAGGCTTTTCATAAGCTTCTCTTTTGCGAACCTCAGCAATAACGCCTGCTCTTGCACACTGCTTTTTGAATCTTCTTAAAGCGCTTTCAAGAGACTCGTTATCTTTTAATCTGATTTCTGCCATCTATCTTCCCTCCCATCTGCCATTTGGCATGGGTAATTTGCTAATAATTGCAAAATCAATTATATAATAAACACATATTATTTGTCAAGAGATAAATAATAATTCGTTGAAATTTAGTAAATTTTAAATGATTATGGTTTAACAACGATGTTTACAAGGCGTCCTTTTATGTAAATTTCTTTAATAATGTTCATATTTTCAATAGCCTTTGAAACATTATCATCGGATTTTGCAAGATTAAGCACCTCATCCTGTTCAGAATCAACGGGTATGTTAAGCTTTGCCTTAATCTTACCGTTTACCTGAACGGCAATTTCAACAGTTTCATCCTTGCATTTGCTTTCATCATACTCGGGCCATTTCTGCTGTGCAACTATACCTTCGCCCAATT
>CAMFFI010000132.1 GCA_945949625.1 uncultured bacterium
CCGCTTACAAGAGCCTCGGTTGAAAGCAAACGTGAGCAAAGCTGTTCGCTTGTCATTTCCAAAGAGAAAAAAGCAACGCATTTTTTGGAGTTGCAGGCAACATTTTTTGCAATATTCAGCGCAAATGATGTTTTTCCCATACCCGGTCGAGCCGCCAGAAGAATTAAGTCAGAACGGTTAAGTCCCGTAATTGTGCGGTCAAGGTCGCCGATACCCGTAGAAATCGGCTTTAAGGAATCGTCGCTGTCGCTGTTTAAAATATCCAGCCTTGTATATGTTTCAAGAATTACCTGGTCTATTCTTCTGAGTCCCTTATAGTCCTTGCCCTGTCGGATATCATAGATTTTTTCTTCCGCAGAATCGAGCAAAGCCGCCGGCTCGGAGGTATTCTCCGTCGCCTCCTCAATAATCTCTCTTGACGCAGTAATAAGCTTTCTTACATCGTATTTATCTCTGATAAGATTAGCGTAAATCTCTACATTTGAAATTGACGGACAGTTGTTCGCCAAATCCATCAGGTAGGTTTTTCCCGTTGTTTCGTCAAAGGCTTTTTCTCTTTTTAAGGTTTCAAGAAGAGTTACAAAATCTATATCAAGAGAAAGGTTATACATATTCAGCATTGCAGAATAAATAACCCTGTGATTTGCCACATAGAAATAGTCGGGCTTATTGAGAATTGACACTACCTTGCTCATACAGGTCTGAGAATCAAGAATTACAGCTCCCAGCACCGCCTGCTCAGCCTCCGGGCTGTAAGGAAGGTTAAGGCCGTCATATCCGCTTGTAATGTTAATATCTGCCATTGTAATTACTACCTTAAATCTTTATTTTTCCTCGGAAACCTGAATCTTGATGTTTGCGCTTATGCCTGTATAAAGCTTTACCTCGGCATTATATGTACCAAAGGCTTTTATATCCTGGTCAAGTACGATTTTTCTTTTATCTACAACAATGTTGTGCTGTTTTTTGATTTCGGAGCTTATATCCTTAGCGGTAACACTTCCGAAAAGTCTGCCGCCCTGACCTGCCTTTGCTGTCATCTTGAATATTTCTCCCTCAAGAACTTTTTTCTGTGCGTTAGCCTGCGCCTTTTGTGTTTCTATTTTAAAATTTTTGGAATTTTCGGCGTTTTTATATTCATTGAGAGCCTGTGCATTTGCCTCTTTTGCAAGCTTTTTTGGAAGCAGGAAATTTCTTGCATAACCGTCGGAAGCGTTTACAAGCTCACCTTTTTTTCCGAGAGATTTAACATCCTGAAGTAAAATAACTTTCATTTTTGTCATTCCTTTCTTCTTTTAATTAATCCGATAAAACATCGTTTATTACTGAAATAAGCTGTTGCTTAACCTGCTGTATGTCAGAATTTCTAATTTGTGCCGCCGCCATATTCTGATGACCTCCGCCGCCCAGACGCTCCATAATAATCTGAACATTTATTTTGCCGTAGCTCCTTGCAGATACGTTAATAACGCCGTCGGGAGTTTCAAACAGTACAAAAGAGGCGTAAACGTCGGTTATCATTAACAGTTCATCAGCCGCCTGCGACGCAACAAGACGTATGTTTTCAATACTGCTGTCTGTAACGGAAACAGCACATCCGCTGACAATTTCAGCGTGGCTGACAATATTGTATTTTTCCTTGTAGGTTTCAATATTATCCGAGAAAAACCTTTTAACCGTAACTGTATTCGCCGATTTTTTGCGCAGATAAGCCGCCGCCTCAAAGGTGCGCACACCTGTTTTCATAACAAAATTTTTCGTATCAAGCACAATACCCGAAAGCAAAGCCTCTGCCTCCACAGAGGTTATGTCGCTGTCGCCAATATATGTAATAATTTCGGTACACATTTCAGACGCAGAGGACGCATTGGGCTCAATACAAAGCACCAGAGCGTTTTTAATAAAGTTCACCATTTTTCTGTGGTGGTCAATTACAACTATCCTGCTGCATTTATTATATACCTCTTCACTTTCAAGAAAATCGGTAGTATGTGTATCAACAATAATAAGAAGTGTTTTGGGAGTTACACCCTTTACATCTTTTGGAGAAATAAAAATTTCATCCTCCGGACGTTGCTCCTTAACGTAATTAATAAGTGCAGACGCCATTGACCTTCCTTCGTCTATAACAATTCTTGAGTACTTTTTAAAGGTATCTCCTATTACCTTTTGAAGTCCTATTGCCGCACCTACACAGTCCAAATCCGAGAAACGGTGTCCCATTATAAAAACCTTGTCGCTTTCGGTAACAGCCTTTGCAAGAGTATTTGCTATAACTCTTGTTCTAACCTTTGAAAGCTTTTCAACTCCGCTGGAAACACCGCCGAAGAATTCGTATGTATCGTTATCCTTCATAAGAGCGACCTGGTCGCCGCCTCTGCCCAAAGCCATATCAAGGGCAGTTCGTGCTTTTTTCTCGCAATCCTTAAGATTTTTAGAACCGGAGCCTATTCCCATTGAAATTGTAGCCTCTCTTGTTCCAAGCTTAATGTGGCGGATTTCCTTTAAAATCTGAAATTTCTGCTGAATGTTCTTTTCAAGCTCTTTTTCACCCATAATTATAAGGTATCTGTTGCCTGAAAGCTTTTTATAAAGAGCATTGTAAGACGCCGCCCAGCGCTGAAGAGTACTTTCGACGCTAAGTACGATTCTTGCACTTTCCTCTTCGTTATCGTTTACAAAATCTTCTCTGTTGTCAAATAAAACAAGAGCAAGCGAAGGCTGTGCGTCCTTGAATTCTTTGATTGCGGTTTTAAAATATGTATTGTCTATGTACTGGCAGACATATCCCATATTTGTCTTTACGCAATAAACGGTAAAGTACTTACCGTCAACGGATACGTCCACCTGTCCCATATCAGCCATAAAATCCAGAGAATTTCCCGATATATACGGTTCAATATTATCTCCCAAGGGATTTCTTCCCATACATAAGGACTTGCTGAAAAAGGAATTGCTCCAGATTATATCGCCTTTGTCGCCAACAACAACTACCGGCATTTTAAATCGTTCGATAAATTTTCTGTCGGCATTGTCAAGGTTGCTCAAGGCGCTGTTCAGCGCTTTTCTTATATACCGTTTAAACCGCAGTGACGCAGCAAAAACAATAATTGCCGAAACAACGCTTATGCCCAGTTCAATATAGCATAAATATCGGTTATAGCGGTATGATATCAACGACATACCAAGCATTAAAACCGAGAATATAATGAACCATGGCGACAATGTCCAAATTCTCTTTTTCATAACTGCGTCCTTCCTAAAAGTAGTTTTTTACAGAATTAATCATACTTCCATTAATATAGGCAAAATCATGGGGGCACGTCTTGTACGCTGTGTAATAAGCTTTGAAACCTCATCCTTAATGCGGTTTTTAATTATGCCCCACTCGTGAATATTGTTATCGGCAAATTCTTCAAGTATATTAAGAGAAAGCTTTTTAACCTCTTCAAGAAGAAGCTCACTTTCACGGACATATACAAAGCCCCTTGAAACAATGTCGGGACCGCTTATAACGTGACCGTCGTAAATATCAAGAGAGGCAACTATAATAATAAGTCCGTCCTGACCTAAATGCTTTCTGTCTCTTAAAACAATACTTCCTACATCGCCTACACCCAAACCGTCAACAAATACCTTGCCGGCAGGAACAGGCGCGATTTCTTTCATATAGTCTTCGTTTATTTCTACGGTACTTCCCACATCGCCGATAAAAATATTATTCTTATCCATTCCCATAAACATTGCAAGGTCTGCGTTTCTTCTTAAATGCTTTTGCTCGCCGTGAACAGGAATAAAATACTTTGGTTTTACAAGGCTCTGGATAATTTTCAGTTCCTCCTGACAGGCGTGACCTGAAACGTGAACCTCATACATTGATTCATATACAACCTGACAGCCTTTTTTCAAAAGCTCGTCAACTACGTTGCCCACTGTTTTTTCGTTACCCGGAATAGGATTTGCGGAAATGATAATCACATCTCCCTCACCTACCATTACTTTTCTGTGGTCGGAGTAAGCCATTCTTGAAAGAGCAGACATCGGCTCGCCCTGACTGCCTGTTGTTACAAGCACAATTTGTTCCGGGGGATATTTATCAAGCATATCTATATCTATAAGTATATTTTCGGGAACCTTAAGATATCCAAGCTGTCTTGCAACGTCCATATAGTTCACCATACTTCTTCCCGAAAAAGCAACCTTTCGGTTATGCTTATAGGCACAGTCGATAATCTGCTGTACTCTGTTTACGTTGGAAGCAAAGGTGGCAATAATTATGCGCTTGTTTTCGGCACTGTCAAAAATGCTCG
>CAMFFI010000133.1 GCA_945949625.1 uncultured bacterium
TTATTTTCATTTCCTTAGCCACTGCCAATAGTCCTGCATATGATACATTTCCGTTGTCCACAGCATAAGAGAACAAGTTTTCTGCGCCTCTGATGCACTGCTCTGAGCGTGCAATACCAAGCATAAAATTAACTGCTTTTTCATCCTCTGAAATTGCCGGGAAAAGTAATTTAACATCATTAGCCTTTACATCTGACGTGTGTCTGATTTCGGTAAATTTCGTTCTGTTTCTTATTTGTGCAAAAGCTTCCTTGCTTTTGCCTGTATTTGTGAATGTTTCAATGTTACCTACAAGACAAATTCCAAGCTTAGGGTTACTGTCGAAAAATGCCCTGATTGCTTCGATCGTCTTAATCGGCAGGTGCTGTGCCTCGTCAATGATTAGCACCTTACGCTCACCTGCAAACTGCTCTGAAAGTCTCAGCCACATTTCGTCTTTTCGGTAATTCGGTACCGATATTTTCAGTGTCCGGCACAACAGTTTAAGAAATGCACTCAATGTTACCAGACAGGGATTCACAGAAACATATACTGCTGAAGTAGGATAATCTTCTGTGTATTTTTTGCATGCCATTGTCTTGCCGATTCCTGCATCTCCGCAGTCAATAGCAAGACCGCCCTTAAGATGACACAATCGAATTGTTTCATATACGCTTTCCGAAATGCTGGTAGGTTTATATTTTCCCGAAACTGTCGAACTTTTGAGACTTTCGGCAGCCTTTTTGTTTTTAAAAACTTCCCTAAGATGACTTTCAAATTTCTCAACATTTCCCTTATACGTTCCGTTCAGATATGTAGATATAGCGGCTGTAGATTTACCGATTGCCTGTGCCGCTTTATTCTGCGAACCTAATTCGGAAATGTATTCCTTCAGCTGTTGTTGTAATTCCGTGTTATACATTAATAATCCCCCTGACTTTCAAGTTTTTTAATAATTTTAGCTTTATCAATTTTAACGGTTTCAGTTTGTCCCACAGCTTCCTGTAGCTGTACAGGTTCTTCATCGGCACGCTGTATTGATATAACCTTTGGCTTAATATCCGCTGCATTTTCTTTATTCTGTTCAGCGGCAGCAAGCACAAGCTCAAGAGCTGTTTTCTTACCAAAAGCTGTAATCTGACTTGCTTTAAGCTCAGCTTTTGTGAGCTTTTCAAACTGTTTTACTTTGCTCAAAGCCTGTCCCACAGCCTCTTTAGACGAACCGTAAGCAAGTACAGTATCGTTAGCAGTCGGTGCAGTCATTATGTAGTTATCCTCAAGGTCATAAATGCGTACTGTTGAAATGTCTTCCGGATCATATCGACAATACACCGATTTGTCTATATAATTCAGAATTAAATCATCAGTATAGTAATCAACCTGCTCCCCGTTAATGGTAAGGTGTACACCTCGACGCGTTACCTTTTGACTTCGTGTTGAACGCATAAGCATAAGGTTTAAATCAAGCTCTGATGCAACACGTTTTTCATGCAGATTCTCTGTATATACCTGCATTCTTGTCTTACCCTTATCGGAATTCACCGCACCGTTATAAGGCTGTTCGTTCATATAATATGTTAATATTTCCTCAACAGCTTTTGTAAAATCATAATCCGTAGGAATATCCTTATCTTCTTTGATAACCTTTTTAAGGCGTTCCGGGCGTTCTACTACATTTCCGCCTGTGTATGTAGGAAAAAGTCTTGAAATTCTGTCTTTAACATCTCGAAAACGTCGTTCAATGATTTTTGCCTTTGCGTTTCGTACAATAGCGTTGGTCATTTTAATGCCCAATCGTTCGAACACCGGCGGAGGAGCAAACTTATTCTTTGTGCTTTTCTTCTGCCTATGACCTAAACCGCCTATGTCATATGTCAGAAACTCACGTCCATTGTCAACATATATATTCTGCGGTATTCCGTATTTAATAATACCTTTTCTCAACGCTATAAGCGTTGATTGAGAGGAAGGAGCATTAGTTACATAGCAGCCTGTAAAAATGCCACTGCGTGCGTCAAAAAATGCTGTAAGATATAATCTGTGTGGTTTTCCGTTCTCACTCTTAGTCTGAACATCAAACGTATGGTTATCGGCAATCCACCATTCATTGCTTGCCATATCCTCATAGGTTCTTCGTATATATGGCGCACATCTGTCCCGAAACGCCTTAACACCTTCACGTCCCAATATCTCAACAGGTTTGGGAATAGCTTCTTGAACCTTCCTATAAAATGCTGTATATGACGGTATCGGAAGAAACTGCGGTGCTTCTTGTTCAAAGAACATTTCTGTATAGTCATAGCAAGCTTTAATTGGGTGCTGTGCCTCGTCAAGATAATAACTCATAAACACCTGCCATGCTTCGTCCGGTATTGTTGACTTGCCCTTTTTCCAGTGTCCTCGGTTATCAATCAACCCTTGCAGGTTATCTTCCTTAATCGCTTTGGCTTTTCGATACAACTGTGTTTTAGATAAAACAATGTCCGGATTCACAATTTTTTGTGCCTCAATAAATTTTTCTGTTGCAGCAACTTTCTGCAGCTTAGACCTTGCACAGTACTCCTGCCATGCTCTCACTGTTCTTATCCAAAATGCAATCTCTTCCCGCTGGTCAGATGTAAACTCATCCATTGATTTGTGTTGCATTTCAACTTTCTTTGGCAGCAGATTTACGGGAATTGGAATACTATGTTGCTTATAATACTTCAGCTGTTCCTTTGGTTTTAGCTCGGTAATTGGTATCCTATACCTTTTACGATTGTTTTTATTAGTTTCTTCATCGGCTTTTAGTTGTCCGTCTAAAACTAACTTCTTTATATACTGCTGGGAACAGCCTTTTATGTCAGCTGCTTCCTTAACTGTAAGTAATATCAAAAAATCACGTCCTTTTGACCTGTCATCATCAGAGCAGGTAGGTCGTTTCCTGCTGACCGCCTTGCGGCGGTTTCGACTTTGTGGTAAAATCTTATGGATAATGAAATAAATGAAAAATTCCGTTCAATTAGCTTTTTGTACCCTGAAAAAATAGCACTTAATTATGACATTGAAACTGATAAATTCGTCATAGAATTAAGCAAAAAACTATATGATAAAGATTATTGTAAAAATAAGATATTAGCAGCTAAACAAGAAGTATTTTTTACGTTTTTTTAAGATATCATATTTTAACTAACGAATTGATTAACAGAGCTCAAACTCTTCCGGCAAACGTGCCTGAAAACGATGATGAGCTTTTCATTGTTCTAATGAATAGTCTTTGGAAATCTTTTTAGGATTATCAACATATATATCTTTGGGAATTCCATATTTTCCTATTTGTCTGCGAATCTGTCGTTCCGATAATGTAACGGCAGATTTTTTACTTGTGTCTATATAATATTTGCTTTTCATAAGTCCTCCTAAAATTTCAAACATATCTGGTCAAACTTCTGTTTACAGATTTTTTCTGTTGTGTAGTGTATGCAGTCCTTCCCTGCAGGACATCCTCTTAATTTGCCTGTATCAAAACAGTAGTGACAGGCATTGAATCCGTCGTAAAAATTGCGGTAATGACCACAGCCTTCACAGTATTTGTTTACTTTCTTCATTACAGGCACCTCTTAAAAAATTCTTGTAATGCAGCGGTCTTGCTCAAAAAGTAACTGCCGCCATATGGTTCTCCGTCCATATCCAGCCACCAAACTACCCACGGTTCAACCGCTTTCGGATTGTGGGCAAGTACAACACGGTTGTTGATATTGCCAACAAATAAATATCCGTTTACTATTTTGCCTATCATTTTAAAGCCTCCAATCTCTTCTTTAAATCGGAAATGTCCTCATTTGTAATTTCAATCAAGCGTTTCATTCGCTGACTTTGCTTACTTAAGTAATCCAGTGTTCTTTTGTAATCTGATTGTCTTTCTTGTGCACATTCGATTTGATGCTCAATAAACCTGATTTCAAAATCATCACGTTTCACTTTTAAGCCCCCTTGCAAAGCTCATCAACAGTGGTTCCCATCGCTATTGCAATTTCATATGCAACTGCAACAGACGGAATTTTTAAATTCTTCTCTATTTGACATATCATTGATTGTGTAATTCCTACCTTATCTGCCAATTCCTTTTGTGACATGTTAATATTTTTTCTTGCTTTTTGAGTATTTAAGCCAAAATTCATATATAAGCCTCCTTGTTTTTAAAATATAACTATGTTATTATTAAGTTGATTTTTTAACTTGGTTATATTATATTACGGATATTTCCGTAAGTCAACACAAAATACGGATATTTCCGTATTTTAGTTAATT
>CAMFFI010000134.1 GCA_945949625.1 uncultured bacterium
AAAGTGCGTCACGCAAAGCACCGTCGGCAACTGCGGCAATAAGCATTGCGGCGTCATCGGTTATATTTACTTTTTCATTATCGGCAACAAAATTCAATCTGTCGGCAATTGCGTCGGCTGCAATTCTGTGAAAATCAAATCTTTGACAACGGGATATAATTGTAGCAGGCAGCTTGTGAACCTCGGTAGTAGCAAGAATAAAGATTACATGCTCGGGAGGCTCTTCCAGCGTTTTAAGCAAAGCGTTAAACGCCTGGTCCGTAAGCATATGAACCTCGTCCACAATATAAACCCTGTATTTTGCCTTTGCAGGAGCAAACTGTGCTTTATCGATAATATCTCTTATATCGTCAATACCACGGTTGCTGGCGGCATCCATTTCTATAACATCAAGAATTTCGCCGTTTTCTATGCCCTTACAGTTTTCACATTCACCGCAGGGATTGCCGTCAACGGAATTAAGGCAGTTGACAGCCTTTGCAAAAATTTTTGCACAGGTGGTTTTTCCTGTACCCCGGGAGCCTGTAAAAAGGTAAGCGTGGTTTATTCTTCCGGCTTTAATTTCATTTTGCAGAGTTCTGGTAACCTGCTCCTGCCCCGAAACATCTGAAAATGTTTTAGGGCGCCATTTTCTATACAATACCTGATACATAAAACCACCTCCCGAGAAAAAATAAAATTGCAAACCAAATCCGAATTTCCGGAAATCATTCAATTAAGTGAACGGCAGACTTACTGTATCGCATCAAAAATACTGCTTAATGCTGCTCGGTTCCCCGCCTGACATGGTTCACAGACCTCAATCGTACAGGGCCTGCCGCTCGCTTAATCAAATGATTGTATGCAGGCTTGCAATTTCAATTAAGTATATCACAGTTACACACTAAAATCAATAGCTAAAAGCTAATTATTTTTATAAAAAGTCGAGTGCCTCGACACGCAATTCGTGCAGACAGTTTGTACTGACTGCAACCTTTTATGCCCGAGCGCAACCAAGCAATTTCCTATAATGTAAAAAACAATCATAAAAATTGCATAAAATTTCATTATGTGCTAATATATATGCAAATTTTTACAATTACAGAATAATGCTATTTGTCGCATACTTGCAGAAACAATCCTATCGGCTGTATAAAAATGCAAAAGAATAACGCTTAATTCAAAAATACCCTGATACCGTCAATTATGGTATCAGGGTATTTTTAGTATTAATTATCCTTTTTAATCAGACAAACAGCGTGAGCCGAAATACCCTGCATACTGCCCGTAAAGCCTAATCCCTCTTCGGTTGTTGCCTTAACGCTGACGCAGTCAACATCTATATTGCAGGCACAGGCAATTTTTTCTCTCATACCGTCAATATAGTCCTTTAGCTTAGGGCTTTGAGCAATAACGGTTGAATCAATATTCACAATCCGATATTTATTATCTCTCAGAACCTGTACGGTTTTTTCAAGGAGCTTTAAACTGTCCGCGTTTAAAAAAGCGTCGTCATTGTCAGGGAAAAGCTTGCCTATGTCGCCTAATGCCGCTGCACCCAAAAGTGCGTCCATTACAGCGTGCAAAAGCACGTCTGCATCGCTGTGTCCTAAAAGGCCAAGCTCATAGGGAATTTCCACGCCACCTAAAATCAGCTTTCTGTTTTGCGCAAATTTATGAACATCATAGCCGTGACCTATTCTCATATACTTTCCCCCTTCTGTCTGCATTTTAAAATTCCCTCCGCCGCTGTTAAATCGTAAGGAGTTGTAATTTTTATGTTGCTTTCACTGCCTGAAACCACATAAACCCTGCCCCCTGCATTTTCAATCAGCTGGCAGTCATCCGTAAAATCCTTTTTCTCTCTTTCAGCTTTTTCAAGTGCAGAAAGGTATAGTGTTTTTTCAAATACCTGCGGCGTCTGAATTGCCCGCAAAGACGACCTGTCGGGTGTAGAAACAACAAGGTTATTTTCATCGGCTACCTTTATTGTATCCTTAACTGCAACACCTAAAGCGGCAGACTTTACTTCAAAGGCTTTCTTTACAACATTTTCTATATCTTCTTTAAGTATCAGCGGTCTTGCACCGTCGTGAATTGCAAAAAAAGAGGTTTTTTCATCAGCGGCTTTAATTCCGCTTGCAACGCTTTCTCCCCTTGTTTTGCCTCCGACTACAACATTTTTCACCTTATTAAAGCGGTTTTTCTTTGCTACGCTTTTGATTTTTTCCATATCCTGTTCTCTGGAAACAACCACAATTTCATCAATCAAATCACAGTCTTCAAAAGCAAAAAGCGTATGCTCGATTACGGTTTTACCCATTATTTCTATAAACTGCTTACTGATTTTTCCGCCCATTCTGGTTGAGTTACCTGCGGCTACAATTATCGCCGTAACAAATCTATCCTTCATAACGCTTTAAATCTTATCAAATGCCTGCTGTAAATCGGCAATAATATCATCCGCATCCTCAAGTCCAACCGAAAGGCGGATAAGGTCCGGTGCAACACCTGCCTCAAGGAGCTGTTCCTCAGTCATCTGGCGGTGCGTGTGGCTTGCAGGATGAAGCAGACAGGTTTTTGCGTCTGCAACGTGCGTAACAATTGCCGCAAGCTGTAAGGAATCCATAAAGTCAATTGACTTTTGTCTGCCGCCTTTTATTCCAAAGGAAAGAACTCCGCAGGAGCCGTTAGGCATATATTTTTTGCAAAGGTCATTATACTTATCGCCCTCAAGGTCGGGATAATTTACCCAGGCAACCTTTTCGTGATTTTTAAGAAATTTTGCAACAGCCAGTGCGTTTTCACAGTGCTTTTTCATTCTGAGATGGAGCGATTCAAGACCGATGTTCAGATAAAAAGCGTTTTGCGGCGACTGAATTGAGCCTAAATCACGCATAAGCTGTGCAGTAGCCTTGGTAATATATGCTCCCTTGCCGAATCTTTCGGCATATGTAATTCCGTGATATGAGTCATCTGGAGTAGTAAGTCCCGGATATTTGTCGGCATATTTCAGCCAGTCAAAGTTACCGCTGTCAACAATACAGCCGCCTACTCCTACTGCGTGACCGTCCATATATTTTGTTGTTGAGTGAGTTACAATATCTGCGCCAAACTCAAAAGGACGGCAGTTTACAGGTGTTGCAAAGGTATTGTCAACAATAAGAGGCACTCCGTGAGAATGTGCAAGATGAGCAAACTTTTCAATATCAAGTACAGATACGGTAGGGTTTGTAATTGTTTCGCCGAAAACAAGCTTTGTGTTGGGTTTAAAGTACTTTGCAAGCTCTTCTTCCGGCAAATCCTGGTCAACAAAGGTACACTCAATACCCATTTTCTTCATAGTAACTCCGAACAGGTTGTATGTTCCCCCGTAAATGGAAGAAGACGCAATAAAGTGGTCGCCGGCTTCGCAAATATTAAAAACAGCAAAGAAGTTTGCCGCCTGACCGCTTGAGGTAAGCATTGCGGCAACGCCGCCCTCCATATCGCAAATTTTTGCCGCTACCGAGTCGTTTGTGGGGTTCTGAAGTCTTGTGTAAAAATAGCCGTCTGCCTCAAGGTCAAAAAGCTTTCCCATTTCTTCACTTGTATCGTATTTAAAGGTTGTGCTTTGATAAATCGGGAGCTGTCTTGGTTCGCCCTTGTGAGGAGTCCAGCCTGACTGAACGCATTTTGTATCAATTTTCATATTTATAAGTCCTTTCCGTTAATTTCCTGTAATAAGCTTGGAAATAAAGCCTGTAATTGCGTCTGTACCAAAGACAGCAAGAGCCGCAAGCACAAGGAACATAATTGCAAGAATTATTCTTCCGGCTTTACTTCCGCCGTTTATCTCCTCAAGCTGTCGGTCAAGAGGTTTTGCATCGGATTCTTTATATTCTCCGTCGTCTATTATTTCTTCGTTTTCTTCCTTTATGGCACCTATTCCCACGCATACGTCATATGCTTTTTCGTAAGCCTGATAAGGAACGAGAATATTTACATCGCTCATATCAACCCCTGTTACAGCCTTGGCGGAGTTGTCCTTTTTCATTCGCTTTGTATCGGTGGGAATACCCTCGTCTGCAAGGGCGGCGATGATTCTTTCCTTTTCAAAACCCTCGGCGCTTATAAGAAAAACAGGCGTATTTTCATCTTCAACTGTTTTCAGAGCTTTCCTGCATTGTGTGCAGGTTTCTTCATTATCATTGTGCAATTTTCTGCAGGAAGTACAATACTTCATTTTGTTTCTCCTCGTATAATATTTTTATTAACAAAAAATTATCATTAGTTCAGCTGTGTCAA
>CAMFFI010000135.1 GCA_945949625.1 uncultured bacterium
AAAAGACTTGTTAAAAATAAAACCTGTCTGCACGAAGAGGATGCAACGTCACGTTAATTAGCCTTGCAAGAATTGCTTAAACGTGACGCTCGGGAATAAAAGACTTGTTAAAAATAAAACCTGTCTGCACGAAGAGGATGCAACGTCACGTTGCCTATTTCATCAGGTGAATTGCGGTTTCCGCCTTGTCGATTATCCTTAAATCGTTATCATATGTGCAAAGCTTTCGTGCCTGCTGAATATCTACCCATATGTAGCTGTCAATTTCAGCTTCCTGAATTTTTACGTTGTCGGTAAAAGCCTGTGCAAGGAAAAATACAACTCTTTTGCGTATTTTGCCAAAGGGGCAATACTCGCTGATTTCACGAAAATCTCCGCAGATTTCAACGTCAAGATTTGTTTCCTCTTTGATTTCTCTTACGGCAGTTTGCTTTTCTGTTTCGCCTTTTTCAATATGTCCCTTAGGAAAACTCCAGTACCGTCCGTTGCTGTTTTTTACCAAAAGAAGATTTACGTTGTTCTGACGTCCTTTATAAAAAATCACTGCACCGCAGGACTTTTCATAAAGACATTTGATTTTTGTGATATTTACATTTTTCAGTACGGACAAAATCTCCCAAATCTGAGGCTCGTAATAAATTTCTCCGTCGGGAGAAATTACGGGTATTTCTTCTCCGTCCTTAAATGTTGCAACAGCAATAACCGTGCCTGTAAAGCAGTCTTTAGGCTTTTTGGCTGAAATTACATATGCACGTTTGTTTTTTTCGTTGTCTAAATTTACATAGCCCGAATAAAGACCTGTTTTTTCGGACAAAATGCCGAAAATATTAACTTCTAATTTTTCTGCCAGCACGGTTTAGCCTCCTTCTTTAAGAATTTTAATTTATAAAAATTTTACATTATTGAGCTTAACGCTTTGTTTTGCATACCGGTATTTGCAGACATAATTCCGTTTATGAAAAGAACCTCATCGATTCCGTTTTCACTGCAATAAGATGCAAGACTGCCTTCCCAATGTCTGAAATCTATAACGTGAACTTCATCGTAATTATAGGTAAGATACGGGACAAATGCGTTTCCGTAGCTTTCTTTTACAACAGCAATCTTCTTGCCTGTTTGCCTGTCGGATTTAAGCACTGACAGCGGATTGTCACCGTATATGAAAACACCGTAGCTGTTTGAACCCGAGGTTTCGTCTTCGTAATAAACAGAATCACAATGCAGAGCTTCGCCGCCTGTTTCGGTTGTAAGCTCCATTGAGGTTTCATAGGGGAACGTCCAGTAAGAAACTGTATCAGTGCCGATATTTCCGCTTACAATGTTGGTAAATGAACCTGTAAAGCCTTCAATTTTGTTTTCGGTACATTGGTCAAGAGAAAGAACCTCCTGATTTGTGCTTTTCGCAAAAGCCTTGTAAGCATAATATGAACCAAGAGCGGTCCAGTGATGGTCTGTGTTAAAATAAATATACTCATTACAATGCTCGGCAAGGTTGTTATAGCAGTTGACAGCCGTTACATTGGAACTGAATTTACTGTAAATTGTTTTGATGTTTGCGGCCTGAGATTCAGTTGAGTAGCCGTCGCCGCTTTTTAGTCTTTCGGGAAGTCCCATTTCAGTATGATTTGGTACAACCATACTGTAAACCTTTAAATTACTTCCTGCATTGGCTGCAAAGTTGTTGATTGTTTCAGCATAATTTGTTGCAGTATCTTCCGTTCCTTTAAACAGCTCAAATACGGCATTATTCCACATTAAAACATCGCCTTCAAGAGTTGCAGAGGAATTGTCGTCCTTTGGATTAGGAACTGAAAAATCTGAAAGGTCAACAGCTGAATTTGACGAAGTGTTTGAGGTCGGTTTTTGTGTCTCTGTTGACGGAGCAATAGTTTCGGTTGCCATTGGCTGGGTAGCATCCTGACTGCCGCCGAAACAGCTTTTGAACAGGAGAGAGAAGACTAAAATTATAAGAGCAATCAGAATAATAAAGGTAGATACAATAATTATCCTGTTTCTCAGTCTTCTTCTGTTGCGTCTTTTGGTATTTCTGCGTCTTTGAGATGCGTTTCTGTTATAACTGCTTCTGTAATTGCGGTTATAGTTTCTGTTGTATCCGTTGTTAGACACTTTTTACCTCCAAAAACAATTATTAAAAAATATGCTAATTACCTATGATAAACAATTATACTACAATTAGCGTATAAATACAATGTTTTTTTTAAAACTGACAACTTTTTTTAGAGATGATAAAAATATCAATTATTTTTTCCTGTTGCTTTGCAACATTGGTGTTTTGTTGTATAATTATTGTAATATAAATCATAGATTATCCGAGTGCCGTTGAGTAAATGTATGGGTTGTCCCGACTGCACGAATTGCGTGACGAGGCACTCGGACAAATTGAAATTTGTTCGGCTAGATGTGGGTACGGCAGTCGCCCATACCCCCTCTATCCCCCTATGAGTGGGCAGAAACATCCCGCCCTACGATGTTGCAGAAATGTTTTATCTGTTTTTCGGACAGCCGCAAGGGTTGTCCCTACAAATACGGTTACATTATTGCACTCGGACAAACTATAATTTTCAAGCGGAGGAATATTGATGAGTATATACAGCGAAATAATACGATTAACGGAAAAAGCAAGGGAAGATACAGAACTAAGGCAAAGGCTTTTGGAAGCGTCAAAAGGTAAAGACCCTATGAAAAGCTTTTGTGATGTCTGCATAAGCAGCGGCTTTGAAATTTATCCCGGTGAATTGTTTGCATATGGCGAGGATATGTGCGACAGCAAGCTGCGAAGCGTAAACGGCGGCGGAGTAAATGCCATTGAGGGTTGGGATGATACTTTTGCACAAATAATTAAAGAACTTGAAGAAATGTGATGAGAAAAAATATATCATTTTTAGTAACTATATAGTATAATTTATAACAGAAATAATTATCAACATATTTATTCTTTTAAAGGAGGCAAAAATGATAAAAATTAATAATGTTTCAAAGGAATACATAAAGGGCGGTGACAAAGCCGTTGACTCTCTTACATGGGAGGTAGAGGACGGTAAAATTACAGGCTTTATCGGTCCTAACGGCGCAGGAAAATCCACCACTCTTAAGATGATAACGGGAGTTATTGTTCCCACAAGCGGAAGCATTACCATTAACGGAACAGATATTTCCGCAAATCCCATTGAAGCTAAAAAGAAATTTGCTTTTGTATCCGATACGCCGGATAATTTCTTAAAGCTTAAGGGCATTGAATATCTTAATTTTGTGGCAGATATATACGGCGTTTCCGAAAAGGACAGAAAAGAACGCATTATCTCTCTTGCAGATAGATTTGAAATGACAAATGCTCTTGAAAAAACAATGGCTGATTTTTCACACGGTATGCGTCAGAAAATGATGATAATGGGAGCTTTGATTCACCAGCCGCCCGTATGGATTCTTGACGAGCCGCTTGTAGGACTTGACCCTAATTCCGCACATATTCTCAAGGAAATGATGAAAGAGCATGCAGCAAAGGGCAATACGGTTTTGTTTTCTACCCATGTTCTGGAGGTTGCCGAAAAGCTTTGCGATAAAATTGCAATTATAAATAAAGGCAAGCTTGTTTATTCGGGTACTCTGGAAGAGCTTAAGGAAAAATATTCAGGTGAGGATTCACTGGAAAGTATTTTCCTGGAGGTTACAAAAAATGTCTGAGATTATTACTATTGCAAGGGTTATCAAAAAGTGCAGCAAGGGCAGCTATGCGTTAAATAAGAATAACCAATCAAACAGCTATTATCTGGGCAGTACGACAAAGAAGATTTTGTATGCTATAGGCGCTTTGCTTGGTGTTGGAGTTGCTGCTGTATTTGCTGTTGTGGTTTATAATCTTGCTCCTCTTTTGGTCGGTGTTCAAAATCCGTCGGGCTTTATTTCTCTTTATCTTTTGCTTGTAAACATAATTCTTCTTGTTTGCACAATTCCTATGATAATGAGCAGCTTTTTCCTTTCCTCTGATATAGAGGCGTTTATTCATATGCCCATTAAGCCCTATCAGTTTATTTGTGCAAAGCTTTATACGGTAGTGCCTACCTGTTATGTTATTACGGGTATCGCTGTTCTTCCCATTCTGGGCGGATTGGCAGCAGGTCTTGGCAAGGGTATTGCCGAATATCTTTATGTTATTGCTGTAACGCTGACATTTCCTGTAATGCCTGTGATTTTTATATCCGTTCTTTTATTTTATTTTCCAAGGCAGATAAT
>CAMFFI010000136.1 GCA_945949625.1 uncultured bacterium
GTATATTGGTCAAAGCCCGTTACAAAAATTATGTTTAACGTAGGATTTAAGTCCTTTAATTTTTTTGCAAGCTCAACACCGTTCATACCTCGCATATGTATGTCGAGAAAAGCAATTTCACAGGGGTTGTCTTTTGCAAAGGCAAGCAGTTCCGACGGCTTTGCAAAATCAAATATTTCAGCGTCGGGCAAAGCCTCTTTTATTGAATCAACCAGCATTTCTCTTGCAAGTGCTTCGTCATCTGCCGCTAAGATTTTCATATTATTTTTCCTCCTTTGGGATTGTAATTGTCGCTTTAGTGCCAACGCCGACTTGGCTTTCAATAACAAGCACAGCATTGCACATTGTCTTTAGTCTGTTTCTTACATTTTCCATTCCGACGTGAGTTCTTCCGTCATTAGGCTTCTTTGTTACATCAAAGCCCACTCCGTCGTCGGAGACAATAACCTCATATCGGTCGTCATATTCACGGGTTGCAATAGTAACAGTTCCTCCGTCCTCAAGCATACCCACTCCGTGCTTTACTGCATTTTCAACCAAAGGCTGAACAGTCAGCGACGGAATCAAAAAATCAGACGTTTCTATGTCATATACAATATTAAGCTCATCGCCGAAACGCATTTTTTCAAGTGAAAGATATGTTTCAAGATGCTTAAGCTCGCTTTCAAAAGGAACGGGAGCCTGTTCCTTTAAGGAGTTCATATTTCTTCTCAGATATTCGGAGAATTCAATGGTTGCTTTCTTAGCCTTTTTGGGATTTTTTTCGCAAAGCTGTGCAATAGAAGTAAGTGAATTGTAAAGGAAGTGAGGCTGAATTTGCGAAACCATTATTGAAACTCTCATCCGGAGCATTTCGTTTTGCATTTCCTGATATCGTAAAAGCTCCTTCTGATGATGTCTTGTTTCAAGGAAAAGCAAATAAAGCTGTATCAGTACCGTAAGAAGCAGTCCTATCCTCATAAAGAACCTTCCCGGCAAAAAGCCTGCCAGCGAATTTATTGTATCAGTAAGGCTTGCCGCAATTAATGGACAAAGCGATATAAGAACAGCTCTTGAATTTTTATTTTTAAGATAAAATGCCTCATAAACAAGACAAACAATACATCCGATAACACCCAGAATAATAAACGGAAATACAAGGGTTTCACTTTTGAGAATGTCCTGAACTCCAAAAAGCTGTAAAAGAACAGCTATAACCGTAAGCATCACAGTAATTAAAGTAATTCCCGACAAATATGTTTTGCACCGGCTGTTTTCTGCATTTGCCCTGATATATATAAATGCGGCTATGGGCAAAATATATGATATAAACTCATCAACAGCCATACATAAAACAGGGTTGTTTATCCACAAAGGCAAATACTGATAAATTGAATCGGTAAGAGCAAAAACACCTCCCGATACTGCAAGAAAAGACAACGCAAGGTTTCTGTACATTACATTTTTCCAAAGCATTCCTGCAAGGGTAAATGCAAACAAACCAAGAAAACAAATTGCCAGACTTAAAATAACAGCAGGCATATTATTTCTTATCATATCGTTGAAAAGTGCGTCTTTATAGCCTATGCACAGGCTTTTTAAAGTATCCTCAACAGGTGACAGGCTCCGGAACTCAGTATAGGGATTTATAACTGTAAGTCGTATTTCCGCATTTTCCGGAATATCATCAGACGCTACATAGGCAATTGAATTTCCGGGAGTGTCTGTGCTTTTTCCGTAGTTTTGCATATTTGTTGCAACAGTTTTTCCGTTTACGTCTAACTCTGCCCAAGCGTCGCACATTGAGATTATCAGCCATTGATTTTCAGGCACACTTTGGGAAAGCCTGCCGCTGAATACAACCTTTTTATAGTTATCGTTTTTGAAATCCTCATAGGACTTCATCGGAACACTGCTTCCGCCGTCTGCACTGTATTCTCCCACAATAAATATATGCTTACTCTCGGACGCTGAAGAAGTATTGCTGTAATTTAACGCAATCCAGCCGAATAAAAATGCAAACAGAATACAAACAATAATTGTTCCGATAAAAATAAAATTCTTTGCTTTTACCTTTTTCATTACCTCACCTCATTCATACAAACATCAATTTATTTAAGTATATCACATATGATTTTCAGTAACAAGAATATTGCAAATATTCTTTAAAACAAATTTAAGGCAGGTCAAAATTGACCTGCCTGATTTGGATAAATGACTGCTAAAGCTGCACAATTAATTATTATTGGCTTTTACTATATTGTTTACAATTTCAAGCACTTCGTTTACACTGAGTGCTTCTTCACAGGTAATTGAATATGTGCCGTCCTCACCTGTAAAATATGCTCCCACCAAAAAGCCGTCCTTTAGCTTAATATTTACTTCAATATCATTATCGGTATGTACCGTAATTACTCTGTCACTGTCTATTCCTGTAAAATCCTCATCTGTCATATTTTTTCGGATTGTTATTTTGCCGGATTCATTTTGTTCATACTGAACCTCCACAAATATATCCTTCACCGCATAAATTTCACACCGGGAATATTCAGGAAGATTAACCTTTACTCCTGCAATTCTGGCGGCTTCCTCAAGGGTATTACACTTAATGAACGGATTTTCCATATTTGTATATATCTCTTTTGCTTTAGAATTTGATTCAGACTCTACGTAAGACTCCGAGGGCTTGGAAGCGGACGTTTCTATTTTTGTTAATGCCGAACCTGTAAAACACGCTGTCGTAACCATTGACGCTCCGATTAATGCTGTTGCAATTGTTGTGAAAACTCTATTCTTCTTCATTTTTTTATTATCTCCTTTTATTTTTTGTTCAAGGCTTGCCCTTGACTGCAAATACATTATATCAAAGAGACTATGACAAAATACGGACAAATTTAAAAGCCTTGCAGGACAGATAGCACCAAATTCAGAAACTTTTTGATACACATAGCTTAGCCTGCAAGGCAAAAATTAATATTATTTTTACTGTGCGAGTATTAACTCTTAATTCGGTGAATACCGCTGAAATTGGAAATAACAATACAGCCTGTGGTACATTCTCTTGCGCAAGCGCCGAAATCTTCACACTCGGGGCATTTTGAATAATCAATTACCGCAAGATTGTCTATAACCTTTATTGCTCCGACAGAGCATACCTTTTCACACTTTTTACAACCGATACAGCCGTTTTTGCATACCTTACGGGTTAATGCTCCTTTATCCCTGTTGCTGCAGCTTACAATAGCTCTTTCTACGTCATCCATAAGGGTAATAAGGTGATTCGGGCAGGCTTTTGTGCAAAGTCCGCAGCCTACACAAAGTCTGGTATTAATATGAGCAATTCCGTTTTCAATACATATGGCGTTCTGAGGACAAGCGTTTACGCAATCTCCCAGTCCCATACAGCCGTAAGAACATTCTCCCTTTGAGCCGAAAATCAGCTTTGCCGCACCGCAGCTTTTAATTCCGCTGTATTCTACTCTGTCCTTTGTAAAGCTGCAATCTCCTGCACAATGCACAACTGCAACCTTTTCTACAACGTCTTCAAACTCAACACCCAGAATTTCACTTAACTTTCTGGAAACGGAGTCGCCTCCGGGTACACAAAGATTTGTAGCCGTACCCTCTTTTTCCGCAAGTGCCTTTGCATAGCCGTCACAGCCTGCAAAGCCGCAGGCACCGCAATTTGCACCCGGCAGACAACTGCGGATTTCGGGTATTTTTTCATTTTCCTTAACAGCCATCAGCTTTGACGCAGCTACAAGCACAAAAGCGCATATTATTCCTATAACCACAACGGCGATAACTGCAATTAATATCTCATTCAATGTGACCACCTCCGTTATGCAAAAAGATTTTCAATAACACCTGAAAATCCTAAAAAGGACATTGAGGTGATTGACGCCGCCACAAGTGTAATAGGCAATCCCTGAAATGCCTTTGGAATATCAGCGCCTTCAAGCTTTGAACGCACACCTGAAAACATTACCATAGCAAGGAAAAATCCAAGTCCGCTGCCTAAAGAGTTTACCATTGATTCTGCAAAGGTGTAGCCTTCGTCAATATTGAGAATCGTAACGCCGAGCACTGCACAGTTTGTTGTAATAAGCGGAAGATATACTCCCAGCGACTTATGCAGTGACGGAATATATTTCTTTAAAATAATTTCCACAAGCTGAACAAGCGTTGCAATTACAAGTATAAAAACTATCGTTTGCAAATAACCCAGATTATTGGGAGTAAGAAGATAG
>CAMFFI010000137.1 GCA_945949625.1 uncultured bacterium
TAAAAGGCTTTGCGCTTTTGGGTGCCGAGCACGACCTTATAAATGGTGCCATTATTGATTTGGACTGCCACGGAAAATTAACAGGCAATCATATTTATCTTGACGTTGTATCCGTAGGTGCAACAATGAACATTATGCTTGCCGCAGTAAAAGCCGAAGGACAGACAATTATTGAAAATGCTGCAAAAGAACCTCATATTGTTGACCTTGCAAACTTTTTGAACTCTATGGGTGCCAATATCAGAGGTGCAGGTACAGACGTTATTAAAATCAGAGGTGTGGATTATCTGCACGGTGTAAGCTACTCCATTATTCCCGACCAGATTGAAGCCGGCACTTATATGTGTGCTGCCGCTGCAACAAGAGGCAACATTCTTGTAAAGAATATTACCCCGAAGCATCTTGAGTCAATCACTGCAAAGCTCAGAGAAATGGGTGTTGAAATCACCGAATATGATGAAGCTGTAAGAGTTGACGCAACAAAGCGTCCTCTTAATAAGTGCAACATTAAAACTATGCCTCACCCCGGTTTTCCAACCGACTGTCAACCTCAGTTTGCGGCTCTTTTAACTACTGTTCCGGGAACAAGCATTATAAATGAAAACGTTTGGGATAACCGTTATCAGTATATTAACGAGCTTTTGAGAATGGGCGCTCAGATTTCTGTTGAAAGCCGACTTGCCATTATAGAGGGCGGAAAAGAGCTTACTGCCGCTCCGGTTAAAGCTACCGATTTGCGCGCCGGCGTTGCAATGATTATCGCTGCACTTTGTGCCAAAGGCACTACTGAAATATCAAGCATTCAGTTCATTGAACGCGGATATGAAGAGATTGTTGAAAAATTCAGCGCTTTGGGTGCAGACATTAAAAAGGTCTATTACCGAGATGATACAGACGCAAAATTAAACGCTTAATATTTGCTTTTCTCAGGGGTACATTTTGTGTACCCCTTTTTATTTTTTTAATATATACGCATCAAGTAAAATAAATTATAGTTTGTCCGAGTGTCTCGGCACGCAATTCGTGCAGTAGGGACAGCCCTTGCGGCTATCTGAAATCGAGTAAATCTTTTATCTTAGGTAGGGCGGCTTGCCCACAAGCCGCCGAACAAATTTCAAATAACCGTTTTGTGTTTTATGCTTGGTTATATCGTCAGGGTATGGACGACTGCCATACCCACAAACCACCGCAAAATTAATTGCTTAAAACGGTTGCCCGAGTCAAATGTTACAACATACATTTATTTAGCAGAAGTAGGGACAACCCTTGCGGCTGTCCGAAAGGGTTGTCCCTGCCAATATTTATACAACGGCACTCGGACAAAATATAATTTATTACATCTTACATAAATCATAAAAAACATAAGAAAACAGAGGGATTTATTTGGCTAAGGTTGTGCCGCTTTTCAGCGGAAGTAAAGGAAACAGTTATTACATAGGCAGTACAGGCAGAGGTATTTTAATAGACGCAGGCAGAAGCTGCAAGCAAATTGAAAATGCAATGAGCATTAACGGCCTTGATATGAGAAATGTGGAGGCAATATTTATTACTCACGAGCATACGGACCACTGCTCCGCTTTAAAAGTACTTGCGTCAAGGTACGAAACTAAGGTTTTTGCAAGCAAAGGCACGCTTTCGGCACTTGAAAGATCAGGCAAGCTTGACAAACGCTTTCAGACATATGTGATTGAAAATGAAATTGCACTTAACAATATGCTTGTAAAAAGAATTAACACCAGTCACGATGCCAACGAGAGCTGCTGTTATCAGGTTACCACTGCCGATGATAAAAAAGCAATTATTGCAACCGACTTAGGAATAATGACAGATGAAGTGCGGCAGGGCATTTTATCAAGCGACTTTGCCGTTATTGAATCAAATCACGATATTCAGCTTTTGAAAAACGGAATTTATCCCTATTATCTTAAACAGCGTATTCTGTCAAACAGAGGACATCTTTCCAACGAGAGCTGTTCAAAGGAACTGCCCGATTTTGTAAAAAGCGGAACATTAAGGCTTATGCTCGGTCATTTAAGCCGTGAAAACAATACGCCGGCTCTTGCCCTTTCACCTGCGTTAAATACACTTGAAGCTTACAAAATGAAACGCAATATCGACTTCACTCTGGAAGTTGCTCCGGAAGAAACAAACGGAAAGGCTGTTATTTTTTAATGCTTAACATAAATATTATCTGCGTCGGAAAAATAAAAGAAACTTACTGGACTCAGGCGATTGAAGAATACACAAAACGTCTGTCTGCATTTTGTAAATTTTCAATAATTGAGCTTGATGAAGAAAAAATAAAAAGTAATCCGCGGCAATCGGATATAGAAAAAACAATTACCGCCGAGGGAAAAAGGATTATTTCCAAAATTTCAAAAGGCTCCTTCACTGTTGCGTTGTGTATCGAGGGAAAGCAAATGTCCTCGGAAAAGCTATCGAAAAAAATTGACGAAACCGCACTTAACGGATACAGTACAATCAACTTTATAATCGGCGGCTCGTGGGGACTCAGCGATGAAGTTAAAAACTCATCACAGTTAAAGCTTTCAATGTCTGAAATGACCTTTCCCCACCAGATGGCAAGGGTAATTCTGTGCGAACAGATTTACAGAGCCTTTGAGATTTCTGCAAACGGCAAATATCACAAATAACAATAATTAATGATTTAAGGAGGAGTAAAGTTGGCACTTGACGGAATTTTTCTGCGTCATATAGCCGCAGAGCTGAAAGACGTCCTTACAGATTCAAGAGTATCCCAGATATATCAGCCTAACCGTGACGAGCTGACAATAGTTTTTCGCACCTTCAGCGGAACCAAAAGGCTTTTAATTTCCACCCGTGCAAACTCACCGAGAATTAATCTTTGCTCTGCTGTTCCGGAAAATCCGCCTACGCCTACAATGCTCTGTATGCTTTTAAGAAAGCGTCTGTCCGGTGCAAAGGTTACGGATATTTCTCAGCCTTCTCTGGAGAGAATTTTATACTTTGATTTTCTGGCTGTAAACGAGCTGGGCGACAAGGTAAAGCTTCGCCTTATTACCGAAATTATGGGCAAGTACAGCAATATAATTTTAACCGATGAACGTGGGGTTATAGTTGACGCACTCAAACGTGTTGACCTGACTATGAGCAGTCAAAGGCTTGTTCTTCCCAATTTAAAATATGAGCTTCCTCCCTCTCAGGATAAGCTGAATATTTTGGAGCATACCCCCGAAGAAATCATCGAAAAAGCAACAGATAATTCAGGAGAAACGTCTTTAAGCAAAGCACTTTTAAACGCTTTGCAAGGTGTATCTCCGATTGTTTGCAGAGAGCTTGAAAGCAAAGTATCAAACGGCGCACAGATTTCAAACAAAGAGCTTGGTACATCACAGAAAATGATTCTCTACAAATGCATTGAAAACCTGAAAGCAACTGCCGAAGCCACAAGCGGTAAGCCATATATGGTAATAAGAACAGGCGAAAACAAGCCCTTTGACATTTCCTTTATGCCCGTTACTCAGTACGGAGAAAGTGCAAGTGTAAAGGAATACGAAAGCTTTTCCCAACTGCTTGACTCCTTTTACTTTGAGCGTGACAACGCAGACAGAATGAAGGTAAAAAGTCAGGATTTGCACAAGCTTATTTCAAATCTCACGGAAAGACTTGCAAGAAAAATCAACATACAAACAGCCGAGCTTGAAAAATGCAAGGACAGGGATTTACTGAGAATTAAAGGCGATCTGCTTCAGGCAAACCTTTACAAAATTAACCGCGGAGCGTCTTTTGCAAAAGTAGAAAACTTTTATGATGAAAACAAAATTATAGAAATTAAACTAAATCCCGCCATATCGCCTGCGGCAAACGTCCAGAAATATTACAAGGATTACCGAAAAGCAAAAACCGCAGAGATAATGCTTACAGAGCAATTGAAAAACGCAAAGGAAGAGCTTGAATACCTTGACTCGGTATCGGATGTTCTTGACAGAGCAGAAAGTGAAAAGGAGCTTTCGCAGATAAGGCAGGAGCTTACGGAGCAGGGCTATATAAAAGCTCAGAAGGGCAAGCAAAAACAGCCTGCCTCCTTACCTCCGCTTGAATACAGAACAACCGACGGATTTAAAATTTTTGTGGGAAGAAACAACAAGCAAAACGACAAGCTCACTCTCAAAACCGCAAGAAAAACCGATGTCTGGGTTCACACAAAAGATATTCACCGCTCCCATACAAT
>CAMFFI010000138.1 GCA_945949625.1 uncultured bacterium
AAAATCCAGAGTTCTCGGATTTTCTCACCACTAACTTTTTATCATGCCTCCTTAAGTGATTTTTGGTTATCTGATAATATAGTATGACGGTCAAAGGGGTTTTGCAAGTGAATATTGTTGGAAACCATAACTTTCAAGTAATAATAAGAAAAAACACGATTATTGGCAAAGTAAAAAAATATATAAAAAATCGTAATTCATATTGCAAAAAATATAAAATGATGATAAAATTACCTTATGTATTTCCAAGCGGATTGGAAAGTTGAATTTACCCTGAAAGGATGTTTTTTATGCCCAAGTGGTTAAATGACGCAGTTTTCTATGAAATCTATCCCCAGAGCTTTTATGATACAAACGGTGACGGTATCGGCGATATAGAGGGAATAATCCAAAAGCTTGATTATGTTAAAGGCTTAGGCTGTAATGCAATATGGCTTAATCCAATATATGATTCACCTTTTATGGACGCAGGCTACGACGTAAGAGATTATAAGAAGGTAGCCGAGCGTTACGGAACAAACGACGACCTTATCAGACTTTTTGATACGGCTCATAAAAAGGGCATAAAAATATTGCTTGATTTGGTTCCGGGACATACATCCGACACACATCAGTGGTTTCAACAGGCAAAAAAAGCTGAAAAAAATCAGTATTCCAACAGATATATTTTTACTGACAACGTATGGGAGGCTCCTCCTCAATACCGCTTAATGTGCGGAATCTGTCAGCGTGACGGAAACTATCTTGTAAACTTTTTCAGCTCACAGCCGGCTCTGAATTACGGCTTTTACGATATAACTCATCCACAGTGGCAGCTGCCCTGCGACCACCCCGACTGCCTTGCGACGGTTGAGGCGTTAAAGGATATAATGCGTTTCTGGCTTGACAGAGGAGCCGACGGTTTCCGTGTTGATATGGCTGACTCTCTTGTTAAAAACGATGAAGAAAAAATCGCAACAGCAAAAATCTGGAAGGGTATTCGCAAAATGCTTGATGAAGAATACCCCGAGGCAGCATTGGTTTCTGAATGGTCCAATCCGGAAAGAGCCATTAACAATGCAGGCTTTCATATGGATTTTTGTCTTGACCATTTTAAAAATCCAAACAATTATCTGTTCCGTTTTACAGAGGACGGCGAGAATAAGGGATTTTTCAATAAAAACGGCAAGGGCAATATTACAGACTTCACAAATCGTTATGTTGAAGAATATGAAAAAACAAAAGGCAACGGCTATATCAGCTTTTTCACCTGCAATCACGATACGCCCCGTATTACAAATTATCTTGACAAAGAGGCAATCAAGCTTGGCTACGCTGTGATTTTCACCTTGCCGGGAGTGCCTTTCCTTTACTACGGCGATGAGCTGGGTATGAAGTATATAAGCGGCCTTGTCAGCAAAGAGGGCGGTTTCAGCAGAACAGGCAGCCGTACTCCTATGCAGTGGAACAGCGGCAAAAACTTAGGCTTTTCAACGTCGGACAATCCCTATATTCCTGTTGATTCGTCATCAGATGCTCCTACTGTTGAAAATCAGAAGGATGACCCCAACAGCATTTACAAGGTTGTTACCGACATTATAAAACTTCGCCACGAAAATGAAGATTTGCAGGCAGACGGTGATTTTAAGGTTGTGTATGCAGAGGACAACAAGTTCCCCTTTGTATATAAAAGAGGTAAGTTTGTTGTATTTGTTAATCCTTCTTCAGACAGCGTAACCGTTGATTTTAATGAGCCTGTTCAGGAAGAGGTCTATAAAATAAAAGACGCAAAAATCGAAAACTGCAAAGCTGTTATGGGACCTCAGAGCTTTTTAATGGTCAGAATATAAAATTAAATAACCATATAAAATTTGCCTCGATGTTCAATCGGGGCATTATTATTGTTGAAGAAATTTTTAAATAAATTATAGTTTGTAGGGGACGGCGTCTCGACGTCCCTATATAATTATTTGGGCGGCTGCCGTACCCACATCCCACCGTTTGCAAGTGTTCAATATATGCTTTTCTCTCCCTCCGTCAAAACTGCGTTTTGCCACCTCCCTCATCAGAGGGAGGCAAGAATAAAAGAATATAAGTTATGCAGTATTTGCGGACAATGTGTAGTGACAACCCTTGCGGTTGTCCGTTTATGCAGGAAAACATTACAGATTTATTGGTAGGGCGGGATGTTTCTGCCCACTCATAGGGGGATAGAGGGGGTATGGCGACTGCCGTACCCACATCCCGCCGTTTGCAATTAACTTTGCGGCATTGCGGCGGCTTGTGGGCAAGCCGCCCTACCAAGCATTTCGAAACATTCCTCGTATAATTGGACAACCGCAAGGGCTGTTCATACTGTTTGTTTTTTGCTTTAATTAAAGTATAAAACCAACCTTTTTCATTGCTTTGTTTAAGGTTCTGCTGCTGATTTTCAATGCGATTTCATCGGCTTTTCTGTAACATTCTTCAAGGTATGCTTTATCCTTGATATACTGTTCATAGCGTTCTCTTATAGGACGCAGAGTTTCAACAACAGCCTCGCCAACTGCTGTTTTAAAATCGCCGTAGCCTTTTCCTGCAAAGTCGTGCTCTATTTGCTCGTTTGTAAGTCCTGTTACAGCGCCGTAAATAGCCATAAGGTTGTTTACTCCGTCCTTACCCTCGGCATAGCGCACGCAAGCTTCGCTGTCGGTAACGGCACGCTTGAATTTTTTCATAATCTGCTCGGGAGTGTCAAGCAAATGAACACAGCCGTTTACATTTTCGTCACTTTTGCTCATTTTTCTTGTAGGGTCCTGCAAGCTCATAACTCTTGCACCGTGCTTAGGATAATATCCGTCCGGAACCTTAAAGACGTTTCCGTAAAGTCCGTTGAAACGCTGTGCAACATCGCGTGAAAGCTCAAGGTGCTGTTTTTGGTCTGCGCCCACCGGCACATAGTCAGCCTGATAAAGCAGAATATCAGCCGCCATAAGGCATGGATAGGTGAAAAGTCCTGCGTTGATGTTGTCTGCGTGCTTAACCGATTTATCCTTAAACTGAGTCATTCTTGAAAGCTCGCCGAACTGAGTGTTGCAGTTTAATATCCACGCAAGCTCTGCGTGAGTATGAACGTGGCTCTGAATGAAAAATATGCTTTTTTCAATATCAATTCCGCATGCAAGAAGTGAAGCGTAAGCGTCAATAATGTTTTTTCTCATTTGTGCCGGCTCTTGCCTTACGGTGATTGTGTGCAGGTCTGCAAGGGCGTAAATGCAGTTAAATTCGTCCTGCATAGCAACCCAGTTTTTTAAGGCTCCCAGATAATTGCCTAAGGTGATTGTGCCGCTGGGCTGAATTGCGCTGAATACTACTTTTTTCTTTTCTGTGTTTTCCATTTTTATATATCCTTTCGTCTGTAAATTATTATTTTATGATTTCATCGGCAAGCTTGCCTAAAATTTTAATTCCCTTTTCAAGCTGTTGGTCTGTAGGAGTTGAAAAATTAATCCTAAAGCTTTGGCATTTTTCATTTTCGTCAGTTAAAAAGGCGTTTCCGGGGACTACACAAACCTTGTTTAAAACTGCTGTTTTGCAAAACTCCGGCATATCAACACCCTCGGGTAATTGACACCAGATGAAAAGACCTCCGTCAATTTTGTGATACTTGATTTTGGGAGCGTATTTATCGAGAAGCTCCATACAGAAGGAGGCTTTTTTCTTGTAAATTCTTCTTAAATCCTCAAGATGTCCCTCAAAATCGTATTTTGTCATATATTCATAGCAGACTACCTGTGCCCAGATGTTGGTATGAACATCACTTCCCTGCTTGCATACAACAAGCTTTTGGATAATTTCCTTTGGAGCTACGGTGTAGGCAACTCTTATTCCCGGCGCAACTACCTTGCTGAAACTGCCTGCATAAATTACAATTCCGTCCGTATCAAATGACTTTATGGAGGGGATTGCCTCGCCGCTGTACCTTAATTCGCCGTAAGGGTTATCCTCAATAATAAGCACATTGTATTTTTTTGCAAGCTGGTAGAGCTTTTTCCTTTTTTCAAGGCTCATAGTAACGCCGGAGGGGTTTTGATAATTTGGTATGGTGTATATGAATTTTGCGTTATTGTTGTCCTGCAAAGCCTTCTCAAGAGCGTTCATATCCATTCCGTCAGCCTCCACGGGAACTCCTGCAAGCTGTCCGTTGTAGCTTGGGAAGGTGTTAAGGGAA
>CAMFFI010000139.1 GCA_945949625.1 uncultured bacterium
ATTTTCAGCCGCATTGCTGTCAATTCTGTTAAGAACCTCACCGTAATAATAAGGAGTGAAGTTCTTTGTGCTTTTAGCATACGCTGTTGCGCCGTCAAGAACTACATTCCAGAAATCGCTGGCAAAGGCTGAATTATCAGCAGGTGTTTCAATATGCTTTGCAGCGTCAAAACGGAAACCGTCTGCGCCGTTGTCAATACATTCCTTAAGAAGATTGAGAATCATATTCTGAACACGTTTGTCGCCTGTGTTCAAATCAGGCATTCCCATATTTCCCTGAGTTACGTCAAATCTTCCGTCGCTTGAATGAGTCCAGCTGGTGCTGATGTGCCAATAAGTTGAATCAGTCAGCATTTCAGGATTCCAGAATTCACCGACCTGAGGAGATATATCTCCCATTACCGCTTCAACGGAACCGATTTTCCATCCCTCAATATTGCCCATATGGTTTGCGACAATATCTACAATTACTTTAATTCCGTATTTTTCTGCTTCATCACACATTGATTTAAACTCGGCTTTTGTTCCGAACCATGTGTGACCGTTATCGCATATTGATTCTGTAACCGGCTGATAAACCTTCCACCAGTTTGAATCATATCCGCCTGTACCGTCGGGAATACCCACATTTCCGTAAGCAACACCCTCCCAATAATAGTCCTTTGGCTGTGTTACGGGAGAAGTTTGAATAGCCGTATAGCCTGCGGCTGCTATCTGGGGAAGATACTTTTTAATGTTGTTGTATGACCAGTTCCAGCAATGGAGAATTACACCCTCCTGCACATTATCTGCCAACTCATAATCAACAGAAGATACAGCAGCGGTTGTATCAGCCTTTGATAATTCTTCGTTGACAGTAACAGCAGATACGCTGAAAACCGCCGTTACCAAAAGTGCAGCGGACAAAATCACACTGATGATTTTTTTACTGAAGTTCATTTTTTCACCTGAATTTCTTTTTCTAAATATTTTTTGACAAATCAAAAAAAATCATTGTCAAAATAAGAGTATTATATTATAATATTGGTAATAAATCTTGTAGAATTACATTAAAAGATAATACTATTCTATTATAAAAGGCAGGTGTAATAATGGAAAACTATGTGGACAGCAAAGCAAAAGAAGCCGGAGAGGTCAAAGAACAGGATATGCCGTTTCGTTACTATTACTCCGACTATTCAAAAGGTTTCCCGGGATTTACAATTCACTGGCATGATGAAATTGAGGTAATTTATATAAAAAAAGGAAAAGGAATTTTTCTTATTGATAATGAAGAGTATATTGTCAATGAAGGCGATATTGTATATATTTCTCCAAGGCTTATGCACAGCGGTCAGGCAATAGACAATAACAATTTCATCACTATTTGCTATATGATTGACAGCACTTATCTTCTGTCTGTCAACAGCGAGTACAACACCGACAAATATTTTTCTTCCTTAATTGACACTCAGATTAACCGGACGATTATCAACGCAAACGACCCGGGATATAAAAATCTAAAAAATGCACTGCACAAAATCGACTTGTGTGTTGAAGAAAAAGGCATTGCATATCAGCTTGAAATAAAAATGAATCTATACGACTTTTTTGCTCAGCTTTATAAAAACAAATACCTTAATGTTGCTCCCAAAAAAATCTTCAACAGCGATAATGAAGAGCTTGTAAAGAAAGCGGTAAATTATATTCAGGCAAACTTCGGAAATCAGCTGACTGTAAACGAAATTGCAAATCATGTAGGTTTAAGCCCCAGTTACTTTATGAATGTTTTTAAACAGCATACAAAAATGACCTGCATAAAGTATATAAACTCTTTCAGACTTAATATTGCCGAAACAATGCTTAAGGAAACTGATGAAACGGTACTTCAGATTTCGCAGGACTGCGGCTTTAACAACCTTTCGCTTTTTAACAGAGAGTTTAAAAAGGCATATTCCGTAACTCCCACTCAGTACAGAAAAAACTTCAGAGGAGAAGCTAAAAAATGGCTTAAAGACCATGGCTATTCCTCAGGTCTTACCTCTATTGTAAAAAGCAAAAAAATCAGCTAAAAGGCAGTTTTACACTGCCTTTTTTGCTATAAAATTTTATATTGTAATTAATGTAAAAAAATATTATAATGTATATATTAATACATAATAAAGGGGAAATTTCATTGACTGATACTAAGAAGATAACCTCAAACAAAGCAGACAAGCTTTTCATTATGGACTGCTTGTTTATTGTTTTAATGCTTGCGTCAGTTCTGTTTTCCATCTGGAAATGCCGCTATGGCTTTGGCGGAAATGATGAAGCCTTTTATCTTGACACACCTCACCGCTTAACTCTCGGTGACGCATTAATTAAAGACGAGTGGAATCTTTCACAGCTGTCATCTTTTTTGCTTTTGCCCTTTACATGGCTTTACACAACAATCACCGGCGGAACAGCAGGCATACTTCTTGTTGCCAGATTTGCATATATTTTAATTCATTGTATTGTTTCCGTATTTATTTATATTAGACTTCGAAAATTCGGATATACTGCTCTTGCCGCATCGGTGCTTTTCTTTGTTTATACTCCTTACGATATAATGGCGCTAAGCTACAACACTATGGGACTTGACCTTGTTGCAGTTACAGGCGTACTTATGGCAACAACCTCTTATCAAAAAAAGCTGCCCCTGATTATAAGCGGACTTACCTTTGCCGGTGCGGTACTGTGCAATCCCTATTTATTAATGGCATATGTGATTTTCGCCGGTTGTATGGTGATAAATCTCATAGTTAAAAAACTAAAAAAAGTTAATAATATTTTTGCCGGAGATTATTTTTCATTTAAAACCTTTTTGTGGTTTACTGTGGGTGCAGGAATACTTGCCGCTTTATTTTTCGCATTTTTCTTCACAAGAGCAGGCATTTCCCATATTCAGACAAACCTGCCGTATATGCTGTCCGACCCCGAACATCCCGGCATACCTATATTAACAAGGCTAAACTTTTATTTTACAACAATCTGGAACGCCGCCAATCTATTCAATGTTTCAATTATTGCCTATGCAGTTGTTTTACTTGCAATGATTATTGACAGAAAACGCAGACCTCACAGAGTATTCTATCTTACGGCAACCTGCGCAATTGTTCTTTTTGCTTATTGCTGTTTATTTGAAAAGCTTGTTGACTACAACTACAATGCAATTATGTTTCCCTTTATTTATTTAGGTATTACAAGCTATATTCTTACAGAAAACAAAAACCGTAATTTATTGGTTTGCTTATTTTCTCTGGGTATTATTTACTCATTTGTTCTTTGTCTTTCTTCAAATCAGTATTTTTATATAACCTCTATGGCTATGGCCAGCACAAATATTGCAAGCTTTATTTTTACAGGTATATTGATAAGAGAAATAAGAGCTGAAAAATATGACGAAAATCAAAAGAAAGTGGAGATGTTTGCTTTCGGCTCAAATGACAAAACCACTTCTTACTCCTATGCTCCAAAAAAGATTTTTTCGGCTGTTGCTTTTGTATGCACAGCTTTGGTAATACTTTGTCAGGGCTGTATGCAGTTAACAGTAAAGGCAAACCACGTTTTCTGGGATTATAACGTTTCTTATCTTAACACCCAATTAACAGGCGGTCCTGCCGACGGCATAATCACAAATCAGGCAAATGCAAAAACATATCAAAGCATTCTTTCTGATATTAATCAGCTTTACGGAAATAAAAAAGGAGAAAATCTGCTTTTCCTTACTGCAAAGACATGGACATACCTTGCCGCAGAGGATATGAACTACGCTACCTTCTCAGGTTGGCTTTCCGGCGAAAACGACACCGCAGTTACAAGACTAAATCAGTATTATACGATTAATCCCCAAAAGACGCCTGAATATATTTACATACCAAAGGAGTCCAAGTGGAATTTTACAAATCTTACAGCCGATGCAAATGCCAAGGGCTACACAGTTAAGGAAACAAATGCAGGTTACAGCCTTGAAAAACAAAAATAGGAATTGGAGATTTTATGAGCAAATCCCGTGAAAAAATAAAAAACGGTAGCTGTCCCGTATATAAAAAATGCGGAGGCTGTCAGCTTCAGAATTTAACATACAAAGAACAGCTTGAATTCAAGCAAAAAAAAGTTACCAAGCTTATGGGTAGGTTTGCACCCGTTGAGCCTATAATC
>CAMFFI010000140.1 GCA_945949625.1 uncultured bacterium
TAAAAACCAAAGGATTCTTGACGTTAAAAAATCCCTGGAACAGGGAAAAGCAGTAGAGGCTGAAAACATTTAGAAAAAGTCAAGTGCCTCGACACGCAATTCGAGCAGATAGATTCATATTACAAAACCTATTTTGCCCGATTGTTTCGTAGCAGTTCCTTATAAAGTACAAAACAGCGGATAAATATCCGCTGTTTTCTTTTATGTGTTTTTATTGATTTTTCGCTCAGAAACTGCGTACTTTGCGCCCGTTTATTACTCTGCGCCGAAGTTGAATTTCGGATTATTTTCATAAATCGGCTTTGCTGAAAAGCATTTAGCAAAACAATCCTAAACCATTTATTTATCTTCCTCTGAATTTTTACATTCATAGGGACATTTACTGCAATTGCTGCAGCAGGAACAGCGCTTTTTCTTCTTTTTCAGTAAGGAATATATCATCAGAGCCACAAAAAACACAGCTAAAACAGCAATAATAATAGTAGCAATCATATTTTATCATCCCATCAAATTCATAATCAGCGTACCTATTTGGAAAACAAAAGCAGACGCAAACCATGCAACCGCCAGCTGATAAATTATTGCAAATGCAGTCCACTTTTTACTTGACATTTCTTTTGATATAGCAGAAAGCGCCGCAACACACGGAGTATAAAGAAGTACAAAAACCAAGAACGAAAGCGCCGATAACGGTGTAAATACGCTGCTGAGGCTTTCACCTGCAAACAGCACCGTCATTGATGAAACAATGCTTTCCTTTGCCGCAAGGCCCGTAACCAGTGAAACAGAGGCTCTCCAGTCGCCGAATCCGCAGAGAGTAAATATTGGCGCAATAAACACACCGATAGCGGCAAGTATGCTTTCATCAGCCGAATCAACCATTTGAAAGCTGAAGTTAAAGCTCTGTAAAAACCAAATAAGCACGGTTGCACCCACCAAAACAGTACCTGCACGAACAAGGAAGTCCTTTAATCTTTCCCAAACGTGAAGCCATAAGCTTTTTGGCGACGGCATTCTGTAAGGCGGAAGCTCCATAACGAACGGAGCGTTTTTGCCCTTTAAAACAGTATTTTTCAAAAGCAGTGCAGTCAAAACTGCTACAACCATTCCCAAAAGATAAATTCCGAATATTACAAACGGTCCCATATCGGGGAAAAAGGCTGAAATAAAAAGCAGATAAACAGGCATTTTAGCCGAGCAGGACATAAAAGGCGTAATAAGAATAGTAAGTCTTTTGTCCTTTTGATTTTCCAGTGTTCTTGTGGCAAGAACAGCAGGAACAGTACAGCCAAAGCCCATAAGCATCGGAACAAACGCCCTTCCTGAAAGGCCAATCATTCTTAACAGCTTATCCATAATAAAGGCGGCTCGTGCCATATATCCGCTGTCCTCAAGCAACGAAAGTAAAGTAAACAAAAGCATAATCTGCGGCAAAAAGGAAACTACTGCGCCGACGCCGCCTATTACGCCGTCAACAACAAGGCTTTGTGCCCAGTCAGCCGCACTTACCGAAACAAGAAAATTGCTGACAACACCTGCAAACCAATCATTTATCAGCCAGTCGGCACAATCACGCAAAAATGTACCGAAAGGTCCAAAGGTAATGACAAACACCATAAGCATTGTTACAAGAAAAACAGGAAGTGCCAAATACTTATTGGTAACGATTCTGTCTATTTTATCGGAAAAAGTAATAAACCCTACAGGCTTGCTTCTTTTAACAGCCTTTTCGGTTATTGCGCATATGTATTTGTATCTTTCATCGGCAATAATCATTTCTCTGTCAATATTTTTTGCAAGCTTAACCTCGTCAATGTGAAATTCAATATGCTTTTTCTGTGATTCCGTAAAATTATAATGAGCCCACGTTACGCTGTCACCCTCAAAAAGCTTAACGGCGGTCCAGCGTTTTCTGTGGTAGGGACTTTGCTTAACCTCCTCCAAGGCTTCTTCAATATCACAAAGAGTGGAGTTAAGCTCCTTTGAATATATATTTTTTACATTTACATATTTTCCGTTTTTTGCAACAGAAAAAACCTTATCCACAAGCTTATCAATACCGATATTTTTACTTGCCGAAATTTCTACAACAGGTATCTGAAGTTCCTTTTCAAGCAGGGCGACATCTATTTTATCTCCTCTTTTCTCAAGAACATCAATCATATTCAGAGCAATAACAATAGGTCTGCCAAGCTCTGCAAGCTGTGTTGTAAGGTAAAGATTTCTCTCGATATTTGTAGCGTCAACAATATCAATAATAACATCGGGGTCATCGTTAAGCAGACAATTCCTTGTAACAATTTCCTCCGGTGTATAAGGTGAAAGAGAATAAATTCCCGGCAAATCGGTAATTACCGCTTCTCTTTCCTTTGTATTTTTAACCTTTCCCTCTTTTTTTTCAACCGTAACTCCCGGCCAGTTTCCCACATACTGCTTACTGCCGGTCAGCTGATTGAAAAGCGTTGTTTTTCCGCAGTTTGGGTTTCCTGCAAGAACAAGTTTGAGAGGTTTGGTTTTTAATTCTTTTTTCTCAATTTCTAATACCTCAGTTTTTACCAATGTAAATCACCTTTATCAATGAAATATCAATACTAAACAATAAATACGAATCGTGCAAAATCAACGCTTAGCGTTGCAAATGTTTTCAAGCATAATTTCTTTGGCTTCGCTTCTCCTTATAGAAAGCTCATAGCCTCTTACATTTATTTCCAATGGATCGCCGAAGGGCGCGGCTTTCTGCTTAATTACAACAGCGCCGGGTGTTATGCCCATATCAATAATACGGCGTCTTAAGGCTCCGCTGCTGCCAATGCTTACAACAGTACCCTGCTCACCAATTTTAATATCGTCTAAAGTTTTCATAATATCACCAGTCAGTTAGTTTGTCTTAACTAATTATATCACAAACATTGTAAAAATACAACCAATTATATATAGCAGGCGGTAACTGTTTCTTTGTGCAGATAGCATAATATATAAATAAACTTCTATTCCCGAGCAATTTCTGAAAAGTAAACACGGGCACCCTAAGGTACCCGTAAAATTTAAATATGAGTTTGATTATTTTCCTGTGCAGGATGCGGCGGTTTTATCTCGTTTTTTACCACGTCTGCAATATGATTTTCCAAATTTTTACTCTTTGGCGGAAACTCCAACGGAAAGCTTGTGTTGATTTCCGATGATTGCTTTTCTTTTACATCTTTATTTTCCATAATAATCTCCTTTTGCAATTAGTATTGCAATTTTATTATATGAAAAAAATTTAAAAGAAAACTTAAAAATTCTGGAACAGCCATTGGCTGTTCCTTCGTGCAGATAGCATCATATAAAAATAAACTTCTATTCCCGAGTCATTCGTCATATCTGAGAATAAAGACAAAATAAGCCATTGGCTGTTCCTTCGTGCCGACAGTATCATATAAAAATAAACTTTTATTCCCGAGAGAATCATATCATTTATTTGTGAAAACGATAAGCCATTGGCTGTTATTCGTGCAGACAGCATTATATAAAGCAATTATTATTTTTGAATAATATTCAATATTTTTCCCAAAAAGCAAAAAAACAGGTAACTGCAAACTGCAATTACCTGTAATTTTATAGCTTTAAGTAAAATTACTTTAATTCTACTTCTGCGCCAGCTTCTTCAAGCTTAGCCTTCATAGCCTCAGCGTCGTCCTTACCTACGCCCTCTTTAAGAGTCTTAGGAGCGCCATCAACAAGAGCCTTAGCCTCTTTAAGTCCAAGACCTGTGATTTCACGAACAACCTTGATAACAGCAATCTTGTTGCCGCCGGCTGATTTAAGCTCAACGTCAAAGTCAGTTTTCTCAGCTGCAGCAGCCTCTCCGCCGGCAGCAGGACCTGCAACTGCAACAGCAGCAGCTGCTGATACACCAAATTCATCCTCTACAGCGTGAACAAGCTCAGAAAGCTCTAAAACTGTGAGGCCTTTTAATTCTTCAATAATAGCAGTAATCTTTTCAGATGCCATTTTATTTACCTCCAATATGTTTGTAATTAAATTTTAAATTAATATTCCGAATTTCGGATTGCAGCAATTATTCAGCTGCTTCTTCTTTAGCTTCCTCTGCGGGAGCCTCTTCTGTTGTTGCTTCCTCGGCAGCAGCCTCTTCAG
>CAMFFI010000141.1 GCA_945949625.1 uncultured bacterium
TGCATTATGCCGTAGCCGTGCATCGGCTTTAAAAGAGAAAGCAATATATAATATACAGCTTCCGTAAGCGGCGGAATTTTTGAACTGCCCATAAAAATGTTCCTTTCGTTACTTCATTTTCCGATATATCGTTTACCGATATATCGGATTGTGTAATGATTATATCAGCAACCGATATAATTGTCAAGGCTTTTCAAAAAAATTTTCAAAATTTGCTGAACAATATTAAAGCAGTAGGTACAATCCTTGCGGTTGTCCTAAAAATTTAAAAACAAAAAAGTCCCCCGCCAAAACAGCGGGGGAATAAATTTTGTATCTGTTCTTATATTAATAATTTTCAGCCTTAACCTGGAAGTAGCTCTGCGGATGAGCGCAAACAGGGCAAATCTGAGGAGCCTTTTTACCTATAACAATGTGACCGCAGTTAATGCACTGCCAGATAACATCGCCGTCTTTTGAGAAAACAAGACCGTCCTTTACATTTTTAAGCAAAGCCTTGTAGCGTTCCTCGTGCTCTTTTTCAATTTTTGCAACACCTTCAAACAAAGCGGCAATTTCATCAAAGCCTTCTTCTCTTGCCTCTTTTGCAAAGGTGGGGTACATTTCTGTCCATTCGTAATTTTCACCGTTTGCAGCATCCTCAAGATTTTCGGCAGTGCCCTTGATACCGCCGTTTAAAAGCTTAAACCAAATTTTTGCATGCTCCTTTTCGTTGTTTGCAGTTTCTTCAAACAGCTTAGCAATCTGAACATATCCGTCTTTTTTAGCTTTGCTTGCATAGTAGGTGTATTTGTTTCTTGCCTGTGATTCGCCTGCAAAAGCAGCCTGTAAATTAGCCTCTGTTTTTGAACCTTTTAATTCCATTGAATTCTCTCCTTTTTTATTGTTTTCAGGTATTATTTTTTCAAAGTCTGCCGCGCCGTGCTTGCACCATGGACAAACAAAATCGTCAGGCAGATTTTCACCTTCGTAAATGTATCCGCAGATTTTGCAAACCCACTGAACCTTTTGTGCAGGTTTTGGCTGCGGCTTTGGTTTAATATTTTTGTGGTAATAGTCGTACGTCAAAGAGCTTTCGTCCGACAAAACCTTAGCATCAGTAACATCTGCAATAAAAATAGTATGCGAGCCGTAGTCGTAAGTTTCCGTTACCTTTCCGCTTAAATAAGCATTGGAATAGTAAGGATAATAGCAAACTCCGTTTTCGGCAAATTCAGTAGTAGATTTTTCTACAAACTTTTTATAGTCCTTTCCGCTGTGAAAGCCGAAATGCTCAAATACTGAAAAAGGCGTTTCGGTTGTAAGACAAGAAACATTAAATTTGCCTGTTCGCATAATCATATCGTGGGTATAATTGCTTTTATTAACCGTAATTGAAATGCGGTTGGGATTGCTTGTTATCTGAGATAAAGTGTTAATAATACAGCCGTTGTCCATTCCGTTTTCACTTGCAGTAAGAACATAAAGACCGTAGCTTATTTTAAACATAGCCTGCTTATCCATAATACCACCTGCAAAAATAATAATAATTATTGTTTTTATTATTTCATATTTAACCGCTTTTTTCAATAGTATTTTTGAATAAATTTACAATATTATTTTTGTGTATTATTTTTATAATATTCATTTTAAAATGAAAATTATAATGTGGTGCAAATAGAAGTAAAAAGCTCCTCAAAATTTCTATATAAAACAAAAAAAGAACATCTACCTGATGTTCTTCCTATGGTGCTGGTGGACTTGTTTGTAAAATGAAAAGGCATCATCTCGCCAGTTGAGGCGTGTTGCTGTGGGAAAAGTGTCATAATCGCACCTCACTAAAAATGTCACACTGTGACATTTTTTTAACGTTCGGCTTCAAGTCCGGCGATAGTAATTGGAAACTCTGCATAAAACAAAAAAGAACATCTACCTGATGTTCTCCCTGTGGTGCTGGTGGCCGGACTTGAACCGGCACGGAGTATTAGTCCGAGGGATTTTAAGTCCCTTGTGTCTGCCTATTCCACCACACCAGCAAATTCTGGTGACCCGGACGGGAATTGAACCCGTGTTACCGCCGTGAAAGGGCGGTGTCTTAACCGCTTGACCACCGGGCCGTATGGTAGCGGAAATAGGACTTGAACCTACGACACTTCGGGTATGAACCGAATGCTCTAGCCAGCTGAGCTATTCCGCCAAATCTCATACAGACTAATCAAAGTCAGCGACATTTATTATATTATAAGCATACCCATTTGTCAATACTTTTTTAATATTTTTTATAAAAGATTTTCCCTTGAAATTTATTATTAAAAATTTAAGGGCGTACAATTCAGTACGCCCCGATTATTAGTAAGCTTATAATCAGTCTAAAAATGCTGCGCCGATAATTCCTGCGTCGTTGCCCAGCTCGCATTTGCAGATAACCGTTTGCTTGTCGTTGTGCTTTGTGTAGCGTTCCTTTTCAATAATACTTCTTAACGGAGTCAAAAGATTTTCGCCTTCGTTGGAAATACCGCCGCCTATGCAAAGTATGTCAGGCTGGAAAATGTTAATTGCGTTTACAAGACCGCAGGCAAGATAGCTGATGTAGGTGTCAACCACCTGTCTTGCCATTTCATCGCCCTCTCGCATAGCCTTAAATGCAGTCATACCGTTGACATTGTTAATGTCGCCGTCGCACAGCTTGAACATATATGAATAGTCAGGCTTACCTTTTAAAATAGCCTCTTTTGTAAGATTGATAAGACCTGTTGCAGAGGCATATGCCTCCCAGCAGCCTTTTCTTCCGCAGGCACATTCCCTGCCGTCCTTAACGATTACCATATGTCCCATTTCAGCTCCGGCATAGTTTGAACCGCTGTAAATTTTTCCGTCAATGATAATACCGGCGCCAACGCCTGTACCCAAGGTAATAGCCAGAGCATTTTTGGCACCCTTTGCCGCACCTGCAAGATATTCGCCGTAGGCTGCCGCATTAGCGTCATTTTCAATTTTAATAGGCTTATTAAGTCTTTCCTGCATCATTTTTACAATTTCCCAGTTGTGGAAAAATAAATTAGCAGAGTATTCGATAATTCCCGTTTCGGGATTTACTGCGCCGGGAACGCCGATGCCTACCATTTTAACATCGTCCATTGTGATTTTAGCTTTTTTTACAGCCTTCAACGCAACTTCCGCCATACTGTCGCAGATTTCTTCCTCAGGTCTCGGAACTGCTGTTTTACAGCTTGCTTTAGCAACGATTTTATATTTTTGGTCAACTACCGCAGCAACAATGTTTGTTCCGCCTAAATCAATTCCTAATCTATACATAAAAAACTTCCTTTCGTTTTGTTTTGACATTATTTTTAATATGTTTATTATATCATAGTGTTATTAATTTATAAAGGAAAACATAAATATTTTTCATTTTTTGTAAGGTTTAAATAAAGTTTTTTGCATTAAATTTTGCAAAGTGACAATAAAATATAGCTGGCTCTAAAAATCCCCCTGCATATGCAGAGGGATTCTTTCTATTAATATATATTAAATTCAAGTGTTAATTATTCATTGGTTTTCTTTGTCTGTGTTATTGTTTTTTCTGAATAGGCTTTCATACCTGTTGTTTAATTGGCTCCATACTGTAAACGGTATTGTTTTTGTCAACCATTGTAATCGGTATATCAGGTCTTAACTGATTAAACACAACAAGAAAGCTGTTCATCTTGCCGTCGTGCATACCCGTTACAATACGTTTGCAGCGTGTTTCCCGAGCAAAGTCGGCTGCAGCCTTAGGGGCGTTTTCGCTGAATAAAATTGTCATATCTGCTCCGTTTGCTTTTGCAGTTTGATAAAGGTATTCAAGCTCACCGCTTAAACTGCCGTAATTTTCCGTAGGTTTTAATACGCACAATACGTGCAGCGGAGCGTTTTTGATTTCTGCCAGTTCACCGGCTGTGCTTATAATTCTGTCACAATCATACTGACCGGTTACGCAGGCAAGTACAGACGACTTTTTGTTGCTTTCCATTTTATCACCTCCTTAATCTTACAGCCATATATTAACAGCTTATTATGAATTTCATTCATTCTTTATGTGAAATATTGGTGAAATATTAAAAAAGTCGAGTGCCTCGACACGCAATTCGGACAGTAGGGACAACCCTTGCGG
>CAMFFI010000142.1 GCA_945949625.1 uncultured bacterium
CTTTATGCCCCATTTGTCAGTCGCAGTATCAAGAATTGAGGTTATCTTTACATTGATAACATCGCGGCTTGTAAGAGTGCTGTCAAGCTCCATCTCGCCTATAATGTTACGAAGGGTTGTTGCAGTAAGATTTTCAATGGCAGAAAGCGGGCGCTCTACACCATAGGTGAAAAGTTTTGCATCGGTTATCTGATAAAAAACAACCGTATCTATCTGCATAGTTACATTGTCCTTTGTAATAACCGGCTGTGGTTTAAAATCAACTACCTGCTCCTTGATAGAAACCTTCTTTGAGATTCTGTCAAAAAAAGGAACCTTAAAATGAAGACCGGTTTCCCACGTTGCATAATAGGTGCCCAATCTTTCAATTACATAAACTGTTGCCTGAGGAACTATTTTTATGTTTGCCGCTGCAATAATAAGCAAAATAAACACAAAAAGAAGTCCTATAATAAGTCCGCCGAATTGTTCAAAAGGCATTTACTTTACCTCCTCAAAATTTTTGCGCTCCACAACAAGCGTAGCGCCTTCAATCTTTTTTACCGTTACAACCGCGCCCTGCGGAATCAGTTCACCAGTTTCAGAGCGCGCGCTCCATGTAAGCCCGGAAATAAACACCTTTCCGCGGCATTCGATATTTTCAATATCATCCGTTGCAACGCCCTCTTGCCCGACAAGTCTATCCACATTCGTCGGCTGTTTGTTTACCCTTATAATCTTTTTAAAGAACGGTCTTGTAAAAACAAAGCACAAAGCCGAAACAAGTATAAATACTAAAATCTGTACCCAAAACGGCGCATTGAAATAAGCAGGTACCATTGCCGCCACCGCTCCTATTGCAAACCAAATGCTGACCAGCGCCACAGTAGCTGCTTCGAAAATACCCAGCACCACAGCAATTACAAGCCAGACAAAAACCATTGTCGTTCCTGTCAATACACACGCCCCCCCTTTTTACACTATTTGTATTTATATTTTATCATATTGTAAGCAAGTATACAACAAAAATTTTCATATTGCTAAAAATGATTCTTTAACTGATGTTATCGGTATTTTCCCACGGAATATCTGAAAGAATATCCTGTTCCTCCGCTATGTCCATAACACAGTCATATGTAGCTGTCAGAATATATTTTCCCGACGCTATTTCTTCATTAATTTTTCGCGAGATAATTTCCATACCCTTCATTTCTTCTTGCTCTCTTTCTTCAAGAAGCTGAAAAGCACCGTCTTTTGCCTGCTCCGCAGTATATGTAATGGTATTTTGCTTTACAGATAAATATTCTGTACAAATTTCTTTTATAGGAAGCCTGATCCACAAAAAATAAAGTTCTTTTTCCTCTTTTTTCGCAGGAAGCCCCTCACAGCCACGGGCACTTCCGATAGGTATTCTATTTCCTAAAACTACGATTTCTTTTACTGTTTTTTTGCTTTCTCCTGTTGTTTCAATAATTTGTTTAAGCGGAAATTCCACAGTAATTTTATAATCCGTTTCTGCCATTACCCTCGCTCTTGAATGTTTAAGCGTAAGCTTGCCGTGTCTGTCTTCAAATACAGCGCTTACCAAAAGGTCTCCTTTCATCACCGCATCACCGACTTTGGCAACGCCTTGTCCGTCAAAAACGTCCATTTTTCTTATAACTCCGTATTTTGCGGCAATTATATTAACCGGCTTGTCATCATCATATTTCATTTCTGTTTCCTTTTTAGTTTCTGTTACAATGACATTAGCACAGCATCCCTGGATATTTACCGTTGCCCAAGCAATTTTTTTGTTATCATTCAAAACATTCCACTCAATTTCCCGCGCATCGTGTGATTTACGCAGCGTTCCGATTTTTAAACCCGATCTTTCCAGCGAAGCTATTATTTCTTCATTTGAAACCTCTCTGTTCCCGCTTATATTTATTTCCCATACGAATAAATTCAAAAAAAGCACAAAAATCGCCGCAAAAGCCGCACCTGCCGCAAGACCGATTTTATTTCTGTGCTTTTTTAATGTAAAATAAATCCCGCGCTTTTTTTCAATTCTCATTTTAAGCCCAAGGCGACGCACAATTATGCGCAGTTTTTTATAGTCTGACGCCAAAACAGAACCGTGCATTACATATCCGCTCTTTTTGGGAAACATAATGTTTATACCGTTTTTCATAGCGTAGGTAAGCAGTTTTTCGCAAAAAATGCCTTCCAGGCAAAAATCTACATAGCACGGAAATTTTCTTATAGCTCTTAATAATACCATTTTCTTATACCTCGTCAGTCAAGCTCCACTGTACAAATATCTCCGCTTATAATTATTCCGTCTGCATTATACAAATCTATGCAAAGCCCTCTTCCGTGAAAAGTTATTCCGTGCTCATCAATCTTTATTTTGAGCACGGAATCTTCAAGAACGAGCACGTCACATTGACCGTTGAGCACCACTTCTTTTCCGGAGTGTATTTCCATAAAATACCCTTTTGCAATTCCCTGTGGAATTTCAAGTTCCTTTGCAACATTAATCTTTTTTCTATCCTTCATAAGCGCCCATCTTTTCTTTAAGTGTTTCAAGCGCCTTTTTTTCAATTCTGCTGACATATGACCGCGATATTCCAAGGTGCTTTGCGACCTCGCGTTGTGTATATGACCGTCTTCCGTCAAGGCCATAGCGAAGATAGATTATTTCCTTTTCTCTTTCGGAAAGAGCGCCGTCTATCACCTTATAAAGGCGCTCATTCCTAAGCTTATCTTCAATATCTTCCGCAACCGAGCGTTCGTCTGCCATAATATCAATCAGCGAAAGTGTGTTTCCGTCTTTGTCAGAATCAATGGGTTCAGTAAAAGAAACATCTTGTGCATATTTCTTTTTATTACGAAAATACATTAGTATTTCATTTTCAATACATCTTGAAGCATATGTTGCAAACCGCGTACCCTTACCGTAATTGAAAGTGGATACTGCCTTTATAAGCCCAATGGTACCTATGGAAATAAGGTCGTCCTGCTCTGCCGAATTTCCATAATACTTTTTTATTATGTGTGCAACAAGACGCAAATTGTGCTCAATAAGTTTTGTGCGGGCAGTTTTGTCACCGGCAGCCATTTTATCAAAGCACTCCCTTTCCTCTTTTGCGGAAAGCGGCTGAGGAAAAGAGCTTGCCACCGTAACATGCAAAGCAAAAATTATTATTCCTGAAAGAATTCCGAGCAAGAATAAATAGTCCATAAAACCCCTCCGTGCAAATCATTAAAATATATGTAAATCGCAGAAAATATTTGCCTGTACCTTTTTGCTTAAATTAACGATTGTCTTTGACGCATATGAATGATATAATGTTAGATTAGTAAAACTTATTGTCGTATATTTAGATATTGGAGGAAATATGACTGTATTTATAACACTTTTTATCCCTTTGGTGGGAACTTCTCTTGGCGCCGCAATGGTATTTCTTTTAAAAAATAAAATTTCCGACAGAACGAAAAATCGCTTCTCGGCTTTGCCGCCGGAGTTATGATTGCGGCTTCGGTTTGGTCACTGCTTATTCCGTCAATAAATATGGCGGCGTCACAGGGTATTATATCCTGGCTTCCTGCGGCAGTCGGTTTTCTGTGTGGAATCGGTTTTCTGCTTTTGCTTGACGACCTTATTCCTCACCTTCACCTTGGAAGCAGCAAGCCGGAAGGCTTGCCTTCAAAGCTTCCTAAATGCGCAATGATGCTTTTTGCCGTTATGCTGCATAACATTCCGGAAGGTATGACTACCGGCGTTGCGCTTGCAGGTTCTTCTTCCGAACAGGCCGGAATAAGCGCTACCGCAGCTCTTGCTCTTTCAATCGGAATTGCGCTGCAAAACTTTCCTGAAGGTGCAATCGTTTCAATGCCGCTTCGCAGCGAGGGAATGAGCAAAGGAAAAGCCTTTCTGCTTGGAACAATTTCCGGTGTGGTTGAACCTATTGCCGGATTCTTAACCATGCTTTTTGCAGCAAAAGTAACTGCTCTTTTGCCATATCTTTTGGCTTTCGCTGCCGGAGCAATGATTTATGTGGTTGTTGAAGAACTTATTCCGGAAGCTCAATCCGGAGAGCACAGCAATACCGGAACAATTACAACCGCCATCGGCTTTGTTGTTATGA
>CAMFFI010000143.1 GCA_945949625.1 uncultured bacterium
GGAATTAAGGCTGTCATGCTCGTACAAAATCAGACGTCCGAAAATTATTATAATCAGCATAATTCCAGCTCTTACTACGGAAGACGCAAAGCCCGTTACCGCCATAAAAGCAATTATTATCAGTATTGTTCCGAAGGATGTAATATATCTGCTGCGGAAAATTTTGCGTAAAACCGCTGTTGCAAAAGCGGCGACAATCGCAAGATGAAGTCCCGACACAACCACTAAATACGACATACCCGTTTTGGCAAAATCTGCTCTTATACTGCTGTCAAGCGCAAACTTGTCCCCCAACGCTATTGCCTTTGACATTGACGCAAGCCTTTCCGGCATTAAAACCTCCAAAGCGTTTTTCATTGACTGTCTTGCCTTTATGGCATAATAATAGGGCGGATAATCATCGGCCGGTATTACATTATAGTCAAATTCATAGTCGGCATTTGCAAGATAAACGTAATTTTTTGAAATATAGTACTTATTGTCGCACTTTTCCAACGTAACGGTACATTCAATATAATCAAAGGGCTCAAGGTCAATCTGATTTGTGGATTTAAGAAGTATTTTTACGCCTGTTTCATTGGAATTTATTTTTTCGCCGGCAAGCTCATAATAATAAACACCGTAGGATTTATGAGGCTCCTCAACAAGCCTTGCCCTTAGCTGCACCTCCTGTCCGTCATATGTGTTCTGCAAAGGCATATAGAAATATGCCGAATAAAAGTAAAACACCAAACCTGCGGCAATTACAGCGGCACAGGCAGCGCAAAAGGTTTTCTTCTTGTATTTATCCTTTACAAAAATCACGCACAGCAATCCTGTTACAAAAGCCGGAATTACGCAGACAATTCCAAGCTCCTTACAAGTATAAAAAGCGGCAGTCTGCACAGCAAGATAAATAAGTCCTACAAGTGCAAACAACCGCTTCATAAAATCATTCCTTAGTAATTATTTAAAAAATAAAGGCAGCTTTTCAAGAAAAATAATATCGTCCCTGTCTGCTGCGTCGCCTTCTGCAAGAACAGCCGCCTTTCCGGCAATAATACCCTCTGCTTTCCGGACAAGCTCTTCAAGAGCCTTAAGGCTTTCGCCTGTGGATATAACGTCATCAATAATAAGCACACGCTTGCCTTTAATAAGGTTTACCTCGTCCTGCCCCAGATAAAGACTTTGAATGTGCTGAGTTGTAATTGACCGAACATCAACCTTAATAGGATCAGACATATACACCTTTGTGCCTTTTCTTGCAACTGCATAAGGCTTGCCGGACTGCTTAGCCATTTCATAGCAAAGAGGGATTCCCTTTGCCTCTGCTGTTAAAATAACGTCAAAATCCTTACACTTTTTCAAAAGCTCCTCTGCACAGGCAACGGTAATTTCCACATCTCCAAGCATAATAAATGCCGCAATATCAAGCGTATCACTGACAGGACACAGCGGAAGCTCTCTTTCAAGACCTGCAATTGTCATTTTATATGTATTACTCATAACTATCTCCTTAATTCCTTTAAGCAAGCTCTGTATTTAATTTTTTGCCGCCTAAAAGGTGGAAATGCAAGTGAAATACAGTTTGTCCGCCGTCCTCTTTGCAGTTATTAACAACACGGTAGCCGTTTTCAAGCTTTAATTTCTTTGCAATCTGAGGAATTTTTGAAAAAATATACCCTACAATCTGACTGTTGTTTTCGTCAAGTGCGTCAGCACAGCAAATATGCTCCTTAGGGATAATTACCACGTGAACCGGAGCCATTGGGCTTATGTCGTGAAAAGCAAGAATTTTGTCATCCTCATAGACCTTATTTGAGGGAATTTCTCCTTCAATTATTTTGCAAAATAAACAATCCATTATTATTACTCCTTTATTATATAAAAATTACAATATGAATTTTCACAATAAAATACCGCAGGAAAAACATAAAATCATTCCTACGGTATTATTTTAATATTATTGCTTTATCAAGTCAAGAGAATAAGAATAATAGACTTTAAAATGTAAAAAGATTTTAAGTCAGCATTATTTTTTCTTGGCTGTAATTTTCTTTTCCTCTCCTCGGAGAATACGCTTTATATTGTCCTTATGCTTGATAATTACAAATACTCCGATGAAAAGAGCCGCAGCCGTTGAAAAAATAACATAAGTAAGCGAATATCCTGCCCCTGAAAAATAATCATATGTAAGCAGTATTGCAAGGGTGTAAACGCCATAAAGCGCAGCACAGCTTATGCTTGCAATGGAAATAGTTTTTGTGGCAAGGAATATAATCAAAAAAGTTCCTATAATAAGCAAAAACACACGCCAGTCAACCATAACCATTAAAGCCGCCGCAGTAACAACGCCTTTTCCGCCTTTAAAGTGAAAATACAATGGATAGGAATGACCTAAAATACAGCAAACGCCTGCAAGGTATTTTCCCACAGCAATATATTCGTTTGTCAGTATTTCACTGCCGTTTGAAGGTATTGACCAAAAAATCAAGCCGCCGATTAATACAGCCGCAACGCCCTTTAAAAAGTCACAGATAATAGTAAATACGGCAGGCACCTTTCCCACACTTCTTAACACATTGGTAAAGCCTGCATTACCGCTGCCCATACTGCGTATATCTTTTCCGGTAGTCACCTTTGTAACTATAACCGCTGTGTTAATACTGCCGAGCAAGTATGCTGTCACAGCTGTAATAATTATTCTCCACCAGTTTGAAGTTATAAAAACAACAAAATCCATTATTTTTCTCCTCTCTCTCTTATAACAAGCCTTATGGGAGTTCCTTCAAGGCCAAAGCTTTCTCTTATTCTGTTTTCCAGATATCTCTGGTATGAAAAATGGAACAAATCTGCCCTGTTGCAGAAGCAGACAAACGTAGGAGGCTTTACGGACGCCTGAGTCATATAATAAATTTTAAGTCTTCTTCCCTTATCGGTAGGAGGCTGGACACGGGTTGTTGCCTGTGCCAAAAGCTCGTTTAACATTCCTGTTTTTATTCTCATTGAATTGGAAGCCGCCGCCATATTGATAAGAGAAAACAGCTTATCAATTCTAAGTCCTGTTTTGGCAGAAATAAATACAATCGGCGCGTATGACATAAAGGCAAACTCGGTTTTAAGCCTTTTTGTAAATTCGCTCATTGTCTTATCGTCTTTTGCAATTGCGTCCCATTTATTAACCGCAATTATACAGCCCTTTCCTGCTTCACAGGCAAGTCCTGCAACCTTGCTGTCCTGCTCGGTATATCCCACCTCTGCATCAATCATTATAACACATACGTCGCTTCTTTCAATAGCCATTTTTGCACGGAGAAAGCTGTATTTTTCAATTTCATCATCAACACGGCTTTTTCTTCTTATACCGGCTGTATCAATAAAATTAAATTTTCCGTATTCGTTTTCTATTTTTGTGTCAATGCTGTCACGGGTAGTACCTGCAATATTTGACACAATACATCTTTCCTCATTGGTTACAAAGTTAATAAGAGAAGATTTTCCCACATTTGGTTTTCCGATAAGCGCCACGTTAATTACACTGCCCTCTTCCTCATCATCCTCATCAAAGGTAAGATAAGAGAACACCTCGTCCAGCAAATCGCCAGTACCGTGTCCGTGTACGGAGGAAACCTGAAAAGGCTCGCCGATACCTAAATTATAAAATTCGTAAAACTCCGCAGGAGGTTCGCCCACAGAATCGCATTTATTAACGCAAAGCACAACCGGCTTTCCGCTTTTCTGAAGCATCTGAGCAACCTCCATATCGGTTGCCACAAGTCCCGCCTTCATATCTGTTACAAGTATAATCACATTCGCCATATCAATGGCAAGCTGTGCCTGACGACGCATCTGAGAAAGAATTACATCGTCTGACTTAGGCTCAATACCGCCTGTATCAATTATCACGGCTTTTTTGTTCTGCCATTCACATTCGCCGTAAATTCTGTCACGGGTTACGCCGGGAGTATCGTCAACGATTGAAAGACGCTGTCCTATTAATTTGTTGAACAATGTAGATTTTCCCACGTTAGGTCTGCCTACAATTGCAATTACGGGCTTTGCCATTTTTATTACTCCTCGTATAATATTTTTATCAAGAAAAAATTATCATTAGTCTGGCTGTGTCAA
>CAMFFI010000144.1 GCA_945949625.1 uncultured bacterium
AAGCTGAATTTTGAATAGCGCCTTACTCTTTTTGGAAAATGATGTTTTACTTTGTTTAATGAAAAGAAAATAGCCTTCATTTTGTAGTTCCTTTCGCATAACCTTTAAAGTTTGTCCTAAATAAAAGTTATGCATCAGAACACGTTAATATGATTATTTTCCCAGCTCTTCCGCCCTTTTTGTGCAGGCTTTCATAGCCTCTGTAACAGCTTCTTCAAAATGATATTCTCTCAGCTTGTCAAGAGCCGCAATGGTTGTGCCGCCTTTAGAGCTGACCTTTTCTATAAGCGTCTCGGCACTGTCGCCGCTGTTTTTAAGCATTTCTGCACTGCCTGTAAGCGTTGCACAAATTAAATTCATAGCTTTGTCGTAATCAATACCGCAGGATTTGGCATAATCAGCCATAACCTTTGCAAAAAGATAAATATAAGCAGGAGAACTTCCGTTTACGGCAATTATTTCATTCATATGATCCTCAGAAAAAATTTCAACCTCTCCGCTTAATGAGAACATTTCCTTTACAGTGTCAAAATCAGACTGAGAAATATTCTCAGACGGACAAAGCGCAGTAGCGCCTTTACCCAAAAGCAGCGGTGTGTTAGGCATTACACGCACCATAGGACAATTGCAGGAAAGCTCCTTCCTTACAAAACCGATTGAAATACCTGCCGCAATTGAAACAAAAATTTTGCTCTCATTTACAACGTCCTTTATTTCCTGCAAAACATCGCTGTAATTCTGAGGCTTTACTGCAAGAACAATTATGCCGCTGTTCTTTACAACTTCCTTTGAGTCTGCAAGAGTAACAATGCCTTTTTCAGACATTACGGAAAGCTTTTCCTTGTCCAAATCAAACACATTAATATTTTCAGGAAGTGCCGCCTTATTGGAAATTAATCCGTTAATAATAGCAGTCGCCATATTTCCTGCACCGATAAAACCTATTTTTTTCATATTAATCTCCCTTTATATAAACTTTATTAACCGATTGAGAAAGAAGAATTGCTGTGACAGGTAAACTTAAAGCCGTGATTGTTTGCATATCCGTCACGTATATAATCGTTATAAAACATCATTTCTGTTTCATCAATTCTTCTGTATAAAAGTCCCCACACACATCCGCCTGCATGGTGCCATTGAAGAAAGTAATAAATAAAATCACTCTTATTTATTTTTCCTATATTATACATATCTCCCGTACCTGAAAAAGAAAGGTAATCGGAGCATATATATCCGACAGTTCCGTCCGAAAGCTTAATATTATACCAGCTAAGACCGCTTCCGCTGTATTTAGTAGTGCTGACAAGTGTAGCAGTTGTGTTAATTCTCATTGTAATAATTACGCTGTCACTTGTAGAGGGGCCGGACCGAAGATTTACATAATCATCGTTTACATAACAGGCTGAGCCTGCCGAAATGCTTGACGAGCCTGATTCTCTGGTATTGCTGTTGAAAAATACTCTTTCCAAATCGTCATCGCCTGCAAGAGCTCCTGTACCTACGTTGTAAACAAAGCACACAAGCGCGTCATACTGAGGCTGATTGAACTTTGCATTGTGATTCATCAGATAGTTATTTACACTATCGGCATATCCGTCATTATTCACCGACTGGACAAGCATTGCAAAGGCTTCATTTTTAGTTAAGTTATTATAAAAAACATTTCCGCCGTAAATTACATGTCCGTATCCTATATTAAGGACATCGGCCAAAGGGTCTTCGGAAATCTCGCTTATAAAGCCCTCATAATCTGCAATAACATTTATAAGCTTGTCGCTTGCACGTCGCTTTTCGTGAACATTTGCAGTAAGACTTGTTGACTCCGTTACAAAGGCAGTAGTTTTTGCGTCATTACAGGTACTCCATGAAGTACCGCTGTTGTACTGTGAATATGCAGTTACGTTATATGTACCTGCTGTTGACAGCTTTGCTGTTGCCTTCCATATATATGTATTGCCGTCAGCGGTTTTGCTTGAGGCATTTACCGTCTGTGTTTTACCGTTTATTGTATATTCAAATTTAACGGCTGTACGGCTTTTATCTGTAATCGCTATAAAAGTTACGTCTGAATTTTTCGGTGCTGAATTTGGCGAGGCATAAGCAAACCTAATAGGCGCCGCTGCATTTACTGTTACAACACAGGTAGCCGCACCGGAGGAGGTTTTTGCCGAAATTACAGCTGTTCCCTGGGAAACACCGCAGACTACTCCATCGGAAGATACTGTTGCAACTGAAGTGTTGTCCGAGGACCACGAAACGCTGTCAGAGGAAGTAAGCAATAAAGACTGTCCTTTGCAAATTGTTTTTGATGAGTTTGAAATATCAACGCTTGAGCCGGACTTTACCGTAACCTTACAGGAAGCGCTTTTAGTTGCTGTTGAGGCGGTTATGGTTGCCGTACCTGCAGATACACCTTTAATAAGACCCTTAGAATCAACAGTAACAACAGAGGTATTTGATGATTTCCAGCTTACCGACGCCTGACTTTCAGCCTTTAAAAGATAATTGCATCCCTTATAAATTGTAACAGATGACGGTGAAACCGTAACATTTTGGCTTACGGTTGTAGGCTGTGTTGTAGGCGGAGCAGTTGTAGGAGGCTCTGTAGGCTTTTGAGTTGTAGGAACAGCTGTTGTGGGTTCTGTGTCAGGAACATAAATTTCGCCCTTTACGTTTACAGTACAGCTTGCTGTTTTCCCCGAGCCGTTAACCTTAACCGTTACTGTTGCAGTACCGCCGCCTATACCTTTAACCGTACCTTTATTGTCAACTGTGGCAACATTTGTATTACTGCTTGAAAATATCACAGAGTTCATAACAGAAATATTGCTTGATACAAAAGCGTCAAGCTTAAAGCTGTCGCCTGCATCAATTGTTATTTCATTCTCAGAAAGATAAACATCACCGTTCAGCTTTTCAGAGGGTGAATCCTCCCCTATTATTTCATCAACATAAGATGAATTAAATGAAGCGTTAGAAGGCACAGCCGCCGCATCTGCCGAAAAAGCAGGTATAGTCCACACCATTACAATGCAAAGAACTATTGATGTAATTTTTATGAAAATATTTTTGTTTTTCATAACTCACCTTTTAAACAAAAATCAAACACTGTCAATTTTATCAATTATATAATTATACCACAATAAGAGTGTTTTTTCAACGTTTCAAATTAAAAAAACATCAAGGCTTAATCAGCTTTTTTCGCCAGTAATTTATATAATTCAGAATTACTAACGTAACGCACCTGTCATAAAACACAAAGGCTATGTCCCCTATCAGTAAAAATACAATTGGCAGATTCCAGCCGAAAATTTTATAGGACTCAAGGGGCACTCCCAAAAGATATGTTCCAATAAAAAACGCACCTATCATACACAGGTTAAAAGCAGCGTATTTCAAAATCCATTGAAGCACCTTGGACTTCAATCGTTCAAAATAGCTTTTAATTATAGGATAAAAGCCGAAAAACATAGCAAAATAAAGCACAGCCTCTTTATCTCCGGAAAGTAAAAACGACAAAACAGACACTGCGAAATAAACCGCCAATGCCCATTTTGCGTTAAATTCAATTACTATTGCCGAAAGCAAGGCTCCCGAAATTATAGGAAGCGCATATGTACCTACGGGTATAACCGTTGTAAGCATCATTAATACAAGAGAAAGTGCGGAAAAAACTCCGCACAGTGCAACCTTGTATGCAATTTTACTGTTTCTCATAAAATCACCTTAGCATCCTCTTGCACAGTCACAACAGCAATCAGCACACCATATAGCTGTGCATATATCGCATACAGTACACTGACTGCCCTGAGCTGCTGTGGTGTTATAGCCGCCGTATCCGTAATTGCCCTGATTGTTCATATTATATACTGCGGAACGGTATTCCTGATTGTTAGGCTCCATATTGCAGGCTGTCTGAAAATGGGAAGATGCCTGCTGAGTCCAGCCTTTTCTGTAATAGCACATTCCGCGCAAAAAATACCATTCTGCGCTTCTGCTGTTTAACTCAACGCCGTCAAGAATTCTTTCAGCCTCTTCAATTCTGTTAAGCTGAATAAGACGACGAACATTAATATACTCGGTACTTCTTGCGTAATTTGCCCCTGC
>CAMFFI010000145.1 GCA_945949625.1 uncultured bacterium
GGTTGTAAAAGCGCCCTATAAAGAAGAAGGAACTTATTATTTAGTAACAAAAGGTATTGCAAACGGTGAGGAAGACCCTGTTATTTCTGAAAATCAGGTTGTAGGAATTATGGTTGCAAAGATTCCTTTCTTAGGTGCAATTTACAGTTTCTTTTTAACTCCCTGGGGGTTAATAGTTACAATCTTACTTATTATTCTTATATTTGCAGGTGAATTCTGGAATATTTTTAAGCTGTCAAATACTAATGATGATATTCAGGAGATTGACGAGCAAACGCTTCAAAAAGCAATAGAGAAGTATAAGGCTGACTCTGAAAATAATGAGGAAAGCGCTGATACTGAAAATGATAATCAATGAAATTAAGGGACATCTTTCGGTGTCCCTTATTATTTTTCAATATTTATATTGATTTTTTAGAATTATATGTTATAATTCTGTTGTGGAATATAAAATATTTGATTTGAAAGAACTGTTTTTATGAAAATTACGTTACCTGAAAATGTTCAATTTATATTAGAAAGGCTTAATAAATGCGGCTTTGAATCATATATAGTAGGAGGCTGCGTCAGAGACAGCCTTTTAGGTCTTGTGCCGCACGACTGGGACATTACAACCGACGCTTTGCCCGAGCAGATTATATCCTGCTTTTCAGAATATAAAATCATAGAAACAGGTATCAAACACGGAACAGTAGCAGTTGTGATAAATAAAGACGTTTATGAAATTACAACCTTCAGAATTGACGGTGAATATAAGGATTGCCGTCATCCTGAAAGCGTAAATTTTTCTGACAAGCTTGAATATGACCTTGCTCGCAGAGATTTCACAATAAATGCAATGGCTTATAATGAAAAAAACGGGTTAATAGATTTGTACGGCGGCATAAACGATTTAAAATTCAAGGCTGTCAGATGTGTAGGTGACCCCGATAAACGGTTCAAAGAGGATTCGCTTAGAATTTTAAGAGCTTTGAGGTTTGCCTCTGTTTATGATTTTACAGTTGAAATAAACACAGCAAATGCTATTTTTGAAAACGCAAAGCTGTTAAATAAAATATCTGTTGAGAGAATAGCGATAGAATTTAATAAATTGCTTTGCGGAAGTTCAGTTTCTTATATTCTAAACAGATATAAAAAGGTAATTTCTGTTTTTATTCCTGAAATTGAGGTTATGTTTGATTTTGACCAGCAAAACCCTCATCATAACAAAACCTTGTGGAAACATACAACATCAGCAGTATCTCATATTGAAGCTGACTTGACTTTAAGATTAACTATGTTTTTCCACGATATAGGAAAACCACTTGCACAAAAATACGATGCAAAAGAAAAGCTTTGCCATTATTACGGACACAATAAATTCAGTTCTGCAATTACTGAAAATGTTTTGCGGCGCCTTAAATATCCCAATGAGCTGATAGATAAAGTGAAACTCCTTATAATGTATCACGATGTGCGTTTTACAGGCAGTAAAAAGCAGTTAAAACACGTTTTGTCTGCAATTGGAGAAGAAAATTTTGACAGACTTTTAAAGGTTCAGAAAGCGGATATACTCGCTCAATCATTATATAAGAGGAAAGAAAAGCTTGCGAATATTGAATTATCAGAGCAAATATTTAGGGGCGTTTTGGCAGAAAACGAGTGCTTTAAATTAAAGGATTTGTCAATTAACGGACACGATTTATTGCGCCTTGGAATTATAAAAGGTGAGGACATAGGAAAAACACTAAAACTTTTGCTGTCACTTGTTATTGACGGAAAGATTTCAAACAAAAAAGATATTCTTTTGGAAAAAGCAAAGGAAATTAATAATTTATAAAGAAAAGGAACAGTCGAAAAAACTGTTCCTTTTACTGCTTTTAATATTGATATGTTCAATTAAATCCTTGCGGCACCTGTTTTGCGCGCAGCGTCAATAACAGCCTCTGCAACTGCTTTTCCGATTCTTTTGTCAAGTGCGTTGGGAAGAATGTACTCGGGAGAAAGCTTGTCATCTTCAACAAGACCTGCAATAGCTTTGGAAGCGGCAACCTTCATTTCTTCATTTATCTCTTTAGCTCTGCAATCAAGAGCTCCTCTGAAAATTCCCGGAAAAGCAAGGACGTTGTTAATCTGGTTTGGAAAATCACTTCGTCCGGTTCCGACAACGGCAGCACCTGCTTCTTTAGCAAGGTCAGGCATAATCTCCGGCGTTGGGTTCGCCATAGCAAAGATTATAGGCTTTTCCGCCATAGATTTTACCATTTCCTGGGACACAACTCCGGGAGCTGAAACGCCGATAAGTACGTCAGCGCCTTTCATTGCATCTGAAAGAGTACCCCTTGATTTCTCACGGTTTGTTATTGTTGACATATATGCCATTTCACTGCTTAGATTTTCGTCGCCCTCGCAGATTATACCGTTAATGTCACAGAGAATAATATTTTTAGCACCCATATTTAAAAGATGTTTTGCAATAGCAATTCCTGCAGAACCGGCGCCGTTTATAACAATTTTTATGTCTTCCATTGTTTTGTTTACGATTTTTAAAGCATTAATCAATCCTGCCGCTACAATTACTGCTGTACCGTGCTGGTCATCGTGGAAAATAGGAATATCGCAAATCCCTTTTAGTTTTCTTTCAATTTCAAAGCACCTAGGTGCGGCAATATCCTCAAGATTAATGCCTCCAAAGCTTCCGCTGATAAGGTAAATTGTTTTTACAATTTCATCAACGTCTTTGCTTCTTACGCAAATAGGGAAAGCGTCAACGTCACCGAATTCCTTAAATAATGCACATTTTCCCTCCATAACGGGCATACCTGCCTCCGGACCGATGTCGCCTAATCCCAAAACGGCAGTACCGTCTGTTACAACTGCAACAAGGTTGTTCCTTCTGGTAAGTGAGAAGGATTTTTCATAATCCTTATTAATTTCAAGGCAGGGCTCCGCAACACCGGGAGTATATGCAAGGGACAAGTCCTCTGATGTGTTAATTGGAACTCTGGAAACAACTTCAATTTTTCCGTTCCATTCATAATGCTTTTTCAGTGATTCTTCTCTGTAATTCATTTCGTTATCTCCTCTTTTATGTGATTTTTGGCAAATCTTTTAATATTATAAACTGAAAACAGCAATTTTACAAGTACAATAATGAAATTTGGATTTGACAATATCAAGTTTTTGAAATACAATATATTTGCGAGCAAATTGAACAGCTGCGGGCAAAGCACCGAAAGGTCTTGTCCGAGGAAAGTCCGAGCTCCACAGAGCAAAAATAACGGCTAACGGCCGCCGAGGGCGACCTCAGGGATAGTGCAACAGAAAATTACCGCCGATTTTTCGGTAAGGATGGAAAGGCGAGGTAAGAGCTCACCGGGGTTAAGGAGACTTAACCGCCGTGTAAACCCTATTTGGAGCAACACCGTGGTAGGACATTTAACGCTTGCTCGGCGTGTCCTTAGGAGGTGGCACTGAGCAGATATGGCAACATTCTGCCAAGATAGATGGCTGTTCACGACAGAACTCGGCTTACAGATTTGGTCGCATATATAAAAGCACTCCGCTTAATCGGCAGAGTGCTTTTTGTTTATAGGATGTTGATGTGATACAGTCGGGCAAAATGGATTTGGCAAGTGCAGGCTGTCTGCACGGATTGCGTGTCGAGGCACTCGACTTAATCTTTATTGCTTTTTTCAATGATTTTTTCAGCGCATTTTATTCCGTCAACTGCCGCCGAAACAATTCCTCCTGCGTATCCTGCACCTTCGCCGCAGGGATACAATCCCTTTATTTTAACTGATTCCATATTTTCATCTCTTAAAATTCTGATAGGGGAGGAGCTTCGCGTTTCAATACCAGTCAGTAAAGCGTCATTGTCTGAAAAACCCTGTAACCTGTTATTCATAAGCAAAATAGCTTGACGCATTGAGTCGCAAATATATTCCGGCAAAACATTGTCCATTTTGCAAAAAACAGTACCCGGCTTGTAGCTTGGCAATACATCGCCGAAGGAGTTTGATTTAACATTTTTCAGAAAGTCGCCTACACGCTGAACGGGAGCATTATAGCTTTCGCCGCCTGCAAAATAGGCTTTTGGTTCCAGTTTTCGCTGTAAA
>CAMFFI010000146.1 GCA_945949625.1 uncultured bacterium
AGACTAAAATTTACCGCCATAGTGTTTGAAGCATTTAGCTGGACAAAAAAGCTTCCATATATATAGACCCCAAAATCGCAAAAATGCAACACTTTTTTTGAAAACAATTTAAAAAAATTTTATAAAAAACATATTTGCTTCCGATTTGCTTCCGAAATAAAAAAACAGCATAAAAATAAACAATAAAACTGTTGCAAGCAGAAGAACAATGTGATATAATTTTTTATTGAAAAGCTTATACTATTTTGGAGGATTACATAATGGAACATATCAAAACTGTTAACAGCGCAAATCTTAAAGAATCCTGTGCAAAAGGCGGCTGCGGTGAGTGCCAGGCTTCATGCCAGTCTGCATGCAAAACTTCCTGCACGGTTGCTAACCAGGAATGCGAGAACGAATCCCGCAAAGCAGGCAAATAATTTCATTTTAGATTTATGAAGAATTTGCAGGCGCGAATGCGTGCCTGCATTTTTATCGGAGAAATTTTAATGGTACATACTTATTTTATGAACGGCTATTATATAGCCATTGATTCAAATTCCGGAGCGGTACATTCTTTAGACAAGCCGGCGTTTGATCTTTTAAATAAATTTACAGAAAAGCTTCCCGAAAAGTGTCCGGAAGATATTATTGATGAACTTTCTGAAGAGTATTCACGAAATGATATTGAAGAGATTTATTCTGAACTGCTGGAGCTTCAAAAGGCAGGCCAGCTTTTCAGTGAAGATGATTATGAGCGCTTTACCGGTATGATGAAAGGCGCGCCCATTAAATCAATGTGCCTTCATATTTCGCATGACTGCAATCTTCGCTGCAAATATTGTTTTGCTTCAACCGGTGATTTTGGTAAAGGCAGGAAGCTTATGCCTGTGGAAACAGGCAAAAAGGCTATCGATTTTCTTCTTGAGCATTCCGGAAACCGCCACAATTTAGAGCTTGACTTTTTCGGCGGTGAACCGCTTATGAATTGGGATGCCGTTAAAGAAATTATAAAATATGCCAGAAGCAAAGAACAAGAATACAACAAAAAATTCCGTTTTACAGTTACAACAAACGGAATGCTGCTGAATGACGAAAGCATTGATTTTATCAATGAAGAAATGAGCAATGTAGTTCTTTCCCTTGACGGAAGAAAGTGCGTAAATGACGCTATGCGCCTTACGGTAAACGGCAAGGGAAGCTATGATATTTTTGTCCCAAAATTTCAGAAGCTTGTTGAAAAGCGCCGCAACGGAAAATATAGAGAATATTATGTTCGAGGAACATTCACAAAAAATAACCTTGACTTTACCAAAGATGTTTATCATATTGCCGATGACCTTGGATTTGACCAATTAAGTGTTGAACCTGTTATTGCCGACGAAACTGAACCGTATGCTCTTACCGAAGCCGATCTTCCGAAAATTTTTGATGAGTACGAAAAGCTTGCAGTAGAAATGATTCGCCGTAAAAAGGAAGAAAGAGGATGTTTTAACTTTTTCCATTTTATGATTGACCTTGACCAGGGCCCCTGTGCTATAAAGCGCCTTCGCGGATGTGGGTGCGGAAATGAATATGTTTCCGTAACTCCGGATGGAGACATCTATCCATGCCACCAGTTTGTTGGCCACGATGAGTGGAAAATGGGCAACATAGAGGACGGCTCTATTGATTTGAGCATCAAGGACAGGTTTGCGTGCTCAAATGTCTATACAAAAGAAGGCTGCAAAGATTGCTGGTGCAAGTTCTATTGTTCGGGCGGATGCAACGCAAATAACTATTCTTTCAATAAAAATATCGACAAACCGGTAAAACTTTCCTGTGATATTGAAAGAAAACGCGTTGAATGTGCAGTTATGATTAAAGTTGCCATGGCAGAAAAATAATAATACAAAATTTTAAACCCCGGGAATATCCGGGGTTTATTTTTTATATATTGATAGGGAAGAAGATAGGGAAGGGCAAAGGTGTACAAACCATGATGCATACCAAAATAAAAGAAATCAGTAAAAACAAATATTTAATTTCAGCATGTATATTGCTTTTAGTTGGGGTCATAATAGGCGTTTGCGTGCTCAACTTTTTACCCGAAGAATTAAAAAGCCAGCTTGGCACATTTGTATTAAAAGGCGAAAAAAGCGTATTTAATTCTGCTATAAACAAACTTGCATTTCCGACATTTGTTTTAGTGCTATTATATCTCGGCGGATTTAACGCAGTCGGTCATGTTACGGTTTCCTTTGCCATGCTTTGTTTCGGTATGATTTACGGTATCAAAAATGCGCTTAATTTTTACTATATCGGCAACGAATTTATAATAAAAGACATTGCAGACTATTTTACATTTTCAATTTATACTGCTTTTCTTGTAATTACTATGGCTGAAAGCAGCTTTTTATCATCACAGTATATTTATAAACAGCTTCATGAAAATACATATGAAAAACCGCTTTATAATGCAAAAAATCAAGCTGTAAAGCTGTTAACATTTACAGCAATAATTACGGCATTTTCAATACTTTCAGGTTATATTTCAACCATTATCTGAATTTTTGACGGATTTTTTTGGCTTAATATTGCCAAGGGGAGACTTTTTTGAAGCATCCTCAATCTGTTTATTGCTGACATGAGTATAAATTTCTGTTGTAGACAAGCTTTCGTGTCCAAGCAATTCCTTAAGCACACGAATATCAACACCTGCATCCTGATAAAGCAATGTTGCCGCAGTATGGCGAAGCTTGTGCGGAGAAATTCCCATACCGTCAAGACCGGCTTGCTTAAGGCAGTCTTCAACAATCTGTTCAACGCGACGAGCACCGATGCGCTTTCCGTTTTTGTTCAGAAAAAGCGCGTCCTTTTCCTTATCTGACCGTTTTATTTTTTCGCCCGAATTGAGCACGGCCAAATAGTTGTTTATTGCATTTAAACACGAATTGTTTAAATAAACAATTCGTTCTTTGTTGCCTTTTCCAAGAAGCCTTAAACGATTATCGTGAATATCGGAAATATTAATTCCGCAAAGTTCTGAAAGGCGCATTCCGCAATTTAGAAACAAAGTAATAATACAAAAATCACGTTCCGTAAAATTTGTATTAATATGTGTAAGCAGTTCCAAGGCTTGCTCAAGAGTCAGATACTTCGGAAGCGTCTTTTTCAATTTCGGTGTTTCAAGATTGAGCATCGGGTTTTCAATAAGCTTGCCGGATGATACTGTCAAATATTTGTAAAATGAACGTATTGCAGAAACTTTGCGCGAACGAGCCTTTGCCTGATTTTGATGTTTTGTCTGAAATTCAGCTAAAAATTCCATTGCATCAAGCTTAGTTGCGTTTTTTATCAGCTCAAACGGTGTGCCTGAAATATCAATATCTGTGTAATCTGTATCACTTGAAACCATGTTGTTTTTTATCATAAGAAATCTTATAAAAGAACGAAGTTCAATGTAATATCCGTCAACGGTGCGTGACGAACGTCCTTTAATGGTTTCCATATAAATAAGAAATTCTTTCAGATAATCCGGACAATGGTTGGAATATTCTTTATTCAATTTTTAGACGCTCCTTTTGCTTCCCCTCTATTTCGCTAAATTTCTATTTAGCGAAATAGACAATGTTATTTTCAGAAGGGCTCCCCGTTTGCTATCATTCTTCACACAGCGGCAAAATTCCGCCAATGTCGCAAAGCTCCTTGCCGCCGAGATTTTCAATATAGATATTTCTGTTTCGCAAAAAATCCTTTATGTTGTCATAATCCCGAAGCTGCTTCATATCTCCGCTGGTGCCTAGAATTTTATTTTCAATCATTCCTCCGCAGCCGCCAATGAATCCTGTATTATAACTTTTTAAATATATACCGCCTTCATTGATCAGCAGAGTTTCAATTCCGTTCTCTTCTGCCGCTTTTGCAATTCCCCTGTCGGAAGTTATAATCGCGTCGCTGCACACGGACAAAATTGAACAATTTGAATACCCTTGATTTACAGCAATAATATTCATATTGTTACTGTAAATATATTCCATAAGAAGCTTATCAGCGGCAGCGGGATTAATTATTATGTTTTTTCCGAGGATAGCCGCATTAAGGATACAATCCGCAGGATATTTTTCTGTA
>CAMFFI010000147.1 GCA_945949625.1 uncultured bacterium
GTTGACGCTAACCTACAGCGTGAGCATATCTTGCCGAGCGAAAAGGCATTTGCCTATAAGATGAAGCTGGAAGCGATAAAACACCAAGGCGTTGCTTCCCGACAAGTTGTCGGAAAGCGTGAGAGTGCCGATGATGTAAATGTCAGCGAAAGCGGGCGAACTGTTCAGCGATACATTCGCTTAACAAAACTAATCCCCGAATTACTCAAGCTGATGGACGAGGGAAAGATTGCTTTCTCTGTCGGTGTGGAACTGTCTTATCTCTCACCCGAAATTCAGCGTAATTTATATACTATCATTGAGCGTGATGATCATACCCCGTCTTACTCACAGGCTTATCGTTTGCACAAAGCGTTCAATACCTGTTCTCTCACGAAAGAGGGATTGGAACTTGTGATGTCGGAGGAAAAAGCCAACCAACGTGAAACGCTTAAAATCCCAATGGACAAGGTGAGGAAGTACGCTCCAAGAGCTACCGACAATCAGCTTGAAGATTTTATCCTCAAAGCCTGCGATTATTACCAACGTTATCTCAAGCGACAGCGTGACCGTGAAAGATGAGGTGAACCTATTGAGCAATGAATTACGATCTGCGGAATACTCGGAAGAAGCATTAACGCTCCTTGCCAAAGCATTTGTTCCGAATATTATAGATTTTTACAACAGCGAATTTGGAAAGCAATACTATGAAAATTGGCTGAAGGCTCACCCCGAATATCAGGATCAGAAAATGGTTGCGTAGAATTGACACATTCGATTGTTTTCTGAAAATACTGTAATATAAAAATACAGCTCTCCGTCATTTTCGGCGGAGAGCAAAGGAGGTCAAAATGAATGTAGTAATCTACGCCCGATTTTCAAGCCACAGCCAGACCGAGCAATCCATTGAAGGTCAGTTGAAGGTGTGCTACGAATATGCGGAGCAAAATCATTATGCAGTTATCGGAGAATACATAGACAGGGCTGTGAGCGGTAAATATGATAATCGTGCGGAATTTCAGCGTATGATTTCTGACAGTGATAAACACGCTTTTGAGGGGATTTTGGTTTATCAGCTTGACCGATTTGCCCGTAACCGCTACGACAGCGCTATCTACAAATCAAAGCTTAAAAAGAACGGTGTCAGAGTGTTGTCGGCAAGAGAAAACATCACCGACGACGCATCCGGTATTCTCGTCGAAGGTGTGTTAGAGAGTATGGCGGAGTATTTTTCCGCCGAGCTTTCGCAAAAGATTCACCGAGGGATGGAGATTAATGCACAAAAGTGTTTATCCAACGGCAGCAATCCCGGTCTTGGGTTTAAGGTGGATAAAGACAGGCGATTTTATGTTGACGAGGACGAATCCAAAATCGTGCGTGAGATATTTGAGCGATACGCCAGCGGTGAAACAAAGGCAGAAATCGTAAAGGATTTGAAACGCCGCAAAGTCAAAACCTCGCTGGGCAACGATTTTACTTACAACAGTCTCAGCCGTATGTTGAGTAACAAGCGATATATAGGAGTATATATGTATAAGGGACAGGAAACGCCAGGCGGTATGCCGAGGATTTTAGACGACGATTTATTCTACAAGGTTCAGGATATACTGGACAAAAACAAGAAGGCTCCAGCCAGAACGCACGGCGAGGGTGAGTATCTGTTGACGACAAAGCTGTTTTGCGGTCATTGTAGGAATATGATGGTCGGTTACGGCGGCACAAGTAAAACCGGCAAACAGTATCACTATTATATTTGCAAGGAAGCCCGAAAAAAGCGCTGTGATAAAACAATCGTGGGCAAAAAGAAAATTGAGGACAGAGTAATAGCAGAATGTTTGAAGTTGCTTACAGATGAAAACATCAAATTCATCGCAAAAAAGGTATCCGAGGAATGTAGCAAAAGTCCCGATAACTTGACGGTCAAGAAGTTAAAGAAAGCTATTCGAGAAGCGGATATCGCCATAGAAAATTTATGGAGAGGTATTGAGCAAGGACAATCCGTGCAAATGCTAACAGAACGCCTTAACAAACGTCAGGCTGAAAAAGAAGCGCTGGAAGAACAGCTTGCTATTGAAGAAAACAAGCGTATTTGCCTTTCGGAAGCACAGATACTCGCCTTTCTCGATTTTGTCTGCGATATGCCGCTTGATGACGTCAACAAGCGCAGAGCCATCATCAATATCCTCGTACACTCCGTCTATCTTTACGATGACCACTTTACACTGATAATCAACGCCAGCAAGAAGCCTGTGAGTGTTGATAACATACCGTTAGAGGAAATTGAAGAAGCCTTTAACACCGATAAAACCTGCACGGAGCAGTGTTCGACTATGACGTCCCCTGCTCCACCAAATAAGAACCGCAATTTTGATACAAAGTATCAAGACTGCGGTTCTTTTCTTTTTGCACCGATTAAATTTTAAAGTGCCTGTTTTCAAGGCTTTTCTGACTACTTCCACACGAATACAAATAACAGCACCTCGGCAGATTGACTTTTTCCGAGGTATTTCTGTTTTTGCAAGTACTTTTGAGAGTGATATTATAAAAGTAATCGTGTGAAAGATGGGTATTCGTACGGTTATTCCGCCCACAATAAATCCGCTGACAAGAATTTCAAATACAACTGTCAAGAAAAGACGAACAGCCGGTTATGCTCGTGTTTCGACTGACAAGGATGAGCAGTTTACTTCATATGAAGCACAGATTGACTATTATACAAGCTTTATTAAAAACCACAGCGATTGGGAGTTCGTAAAAGTCTATACCGATGAGGGCATAAGCGGTCTTAGCACAAAAAAGCGTGATGGATTTAAAGAGATGATTTCCGATGCACTTGTAGGAAAGATAGACCTCATTATAACAAAATCAGTAAGCCGTTTTGCAAGAAATACGGTAGACAGCCTTGTTAAAATTCGTAAGTTGAAAGATAAGGGTGTTGAGGTTTATTTTGAAAAAGAGAACATATGGACATTTGACAGCAAGGGCGAATTGCTGCTTACCATTATGTCGTCACTTGCACAGGAGGAGAGCCGCAGTATTTCTGAAAATGTAACCTGGGGACAGAGAAAAAGATTCTCCGATGGCAAGGTCAGCCTTCCGTACAAGCATTTTCTCGGATATGAGCGTGGTGAAAACAAGGGAGATCCACCAGTTGTTAATGAGGAACAGGCAAAGCTTGTCAGACGGATATATCATCTTTTTATGAGTGGAAAAACCACAGGCGGTATTGCAAGAATTCTTACAGAGGAGAACATTCCAACACCATCCGGAAAGCAAGTATGGCAGCCGACAACCATTGAGAGTATTCTGAAAAATGAAAAATATAAAGGTGCGGCAAGACTGCAAAAGAAGTTTACCGTAGATTTTCTTTCTAAAAAAATGAAGATAAATGAGGGAGAAGTTCCTCAATACTATATTGAAAACTCACACGAAGCCATCATTGACCCGATGGAGTGGGATGCAGTTCAGGACGAATTTAAACGCAGAAAAGCCATGGGCAGAGCTTACAGTGGAAAAAGTGTATTCGGTGCAAAAATCGTATGCGGTGACTGCGGTGGCTTTTACGGTTCTAAGACCTGGCATTCAACGGACAAATACAAAACGGTAATATGGCAATGCAACAGAAAATTCAAGGACAACACCTGTTGCAAAACACCGCATATTACTGAAGATGAAACAAAGGAGCGATTTCTCAAGGTTTATAACGGACTGATTTCCGACAAAGAGCCGTTCATAAAGGCTTGCAAACTTACAAGAGATGTTCTGACCGATACTAAGGAGATTGACAGAGAAATGTCAGAACTTCTCCGTGAACTTGAAGTCGTTACCGAACTTATTAAAAAGTGTATAGCCGAAAATTCATCATTGTCACAGGATCAGAAGGAATGCACAGAGAGATACAACAGCTATGTTGACCGATATAAAAAAGCAAAATCAAGGTATGATGAGCTTGAACAGCAGAAGGAAAACAAGCTTTCAAAAAGAAAAGCAATAGACCGTTTTATTTCGGACCTTTCAAAGCGTGGTGAACTACTCACCGAATTTGATAATTGCCTTTGGCTGACGGTTGTTGATACTGTTACGGTTCAAAGTGA
>CAMFFI010000148.1 GCA_945949625.1 uncultured bacterium
CTGCGTAAATTGCAGTAACGGGTGCGGCTGTGGCAATTGACGCAAAAAACCTTGAAATGTTAAAATATCCGTCTGCCCAGAGAGTAGTCCATATATCCATTATAAAAGAATAAAGAATTCCCGACAGCAGAGCGTAAATAGTCATAATTATTTTACTTTGCAGAATTCTTTTCCTTAAAATGCCTGCGGTAAATCCAACAATACCCCACGCAAACATCTGAAAGGGAGTCCAGGGTCCCTGACCGAAATAAAAATTTGAAATAACAGCAGATAATGCACCTGTAAGAAAGCCTGCTTCTTCGCCCATATAAAGGGCGGTAATAATTACAATTGTTGTTACAGGCTTAAAAAAGGGTATAGGTGAAAAAACAAATCTGCCTGCAACCGAAAGCGCTGTCATTACGGCAATTATTACAAGAGTTCGGGAAGAGCTTTTTTTATATTCAAATGAAATAAAAAATGGAACACAGGCAAAAAGCACTGTTAAAAGTGACACAACAGCAAAGCTTTTTTGAGGAAAAATCAACGCTCCCCCGATTATAAGCAAAGGCATTGCGCAAAGAAATACTATGTATTTAATTATTTTTTTACTCATCTTTTTCTCCGTTTAATTTACAAAGGGTTACTACATCACCGCAGGTGACTGCATTTTCAAAAAAGCCTTTGCTCATTTTTGCGGCAGAGGTTGTATAAAAACCGTTTCCGCTGAAAAAATCCGTTGTATTATTTTCGGCAAGAATATTTCCGTCAAAAAGCAATCCGCATCTGTCAGACACAGCACAGGCAAATTCTGTATCGTGAGTAACAATCAGAAGGGTTATGCCTTCTGTACGGAGCTTTTTTAAAGTATCGGAAAGCTCGTTTTTTGCAAAGGCGTCCATTCCTTTTGTAGGCTCATCAAGAAGCATAACCGTCGGCTTGCTTAACAACAGCTTTATCATTGCGGCTTTTTGAATTTCTCCGCCGCTTAAATCAAAGGGGTGACTTTCAAGTAAATGCTCAATCTGAAATTTCTTTGCATATTCGAGTGTTTTTTCTTTACGGGAAAGCATTTCAAAGTCCTCGGAAAGCTTATCCTTAATAAAAAGTGTTCGTGGATTTTGGGGAAGATAGGCAATCTCTGAATTTTTATCCTTTTTTATTTTTCCGTGATAGGGCTTTAATATGCCGCTGATGATTTTAATTGCAGTTGATTTTCCGCTCCCGTTTGCGCCTAAAAGGGTGTAGATTTCACCTTTTTTTAAGGAAAAATTAAAGTCCTTTAATACGTCTTTTTCGTTTTTTTCATAGCGGAAGTAAATGTTTTTAAGAGAAAGAACAGTATCTTTCTTGCTGTTTTGTTTTTCGTTTTGGGAATTATATTCAATAGCTTTTATATTGTTATTAAAATTCTCAAAAAGAAAAATCCTTCCTTGGTTAATATTAAGAGGAGGCTTTTTGTTTATAGTTTTATTTAATCGGTTAAATATTCTGACAGGCGCAGGAAGCGCCGAAAGCATAGGGTGAGAAGAATTAATTTTCTTTAGGTTCTCTGATACAATACAGGGTGGGGAAAAGGTGCATATTTTTCCGCTGTCAAGCACAAGAACCTTGTTTGCATAATCGAAAACCTCCTCCAGATTATGCTCGGACAGAATTACCGTTATTCCGAAATCACGGTTAAGCTTTTTCAGAATGTTAAGGAAATTTTCAGCCGATAAGGGGTCAAGCTGAGCGGTAGGCTCGTCAAGAATGAGAACCTCAGGCTGTAAGGTAAGTACCGACGCTAAGTTTAAAAGCTGTTTTTGTCCTCCGGAAAGTTCGTTTGTGTTTTTGCTGAATATGTCCGAAAGTCCGAAAAAGCTTGCCATTTCGCCTGATTTTAATCGGATTTTATCTTTGTTGTAGCCTAAGCTTTCCATTGCAAAGGCAAGCTCGTGATAAACCTTGTCGGTTACAATCTGCGTTTCGGGATTTTGCATAACAAACCCGATTTTTTCTGCGCTTTCACGATTTGACAGCTTATTTAAGCTTTGACCGTTAAAAAATATTTCGCCCTTGAAACTTCCGTGGGGGGCAAGCTGTGGTTTAAGCATTTTGAGCAATGTTGATTTTCCCGAGCCTGATTGTCCGCAAAGCAAAATAAACTCGCCCTTTGAAACGGTTAAATTAATATTTGAAAGGGCAGGTGAGGAGGATTTCGGATAGGAAAATGTCAGATTTTTGATATTGAATATTTCCATTTTATATCCTCCTTTATTTCATAGATTGCAGGCAAAATGCACAGCAAGCCAAATGCCCAATAGGAAAGCATACTAAAGACGCTTAAGGGTGAAAAAATTACTTTTGGGTAAAAGAAAACAATTGTACTTTTTAACGCTATGGGAATATAGGTTAAGATTATCAGAATGACTGTTGAAATTAAAAGGAATAAATCGTCCTTTTTAAAACGAAATCTTGAAAAAACGGTGGGCTTTCCTGATGAATAGCCTCTTGCAGACATAGAATCGGCAGTATCTACAGAGCTTTCAAGACTGTGGGTTATTACTGAGGAAAAGCAGGCAATATAAAGCCTTATTTTTGACTTTTGCTTTGAGGTTTTAAAAACGGCGAGAACCTCCTTAAAATATCTGAAAAAATTGGGGATAAAGTGTAAAGCCATTGAAAAAACAAGACTTATTTTGGGACTTATTTTACCGAAAAGAAACAAAATTTTTTCGGAATCAAAAATCAAGTTAAAGCTCTTGAACCATAAAATAACGCATATTATCATCAGTGCCAGAATACAGCCGTAAATTAAAGCCTCAAGAGTAAACGGATTGTCGTTAATAAAAAATAACGGAGTTGCTCCGTTATGAGAAAATAATGGGTTAATAAAGGTGATTAAAACTAAAAAAGGGATAAATTTAATAAAGCTTTTCAGAGTCTTTAAAATCCCTTGCAAGGTGCATAAGAATAAGACTGCGCCGATAATTGATAAAACAAGATAAACAGGGTTCTGAATAAACATTGATACGGAAAATACGGATAAAAAGTAAATCATCAGCACAGCGGGATGAAAATTTGAAAATGCCTTCATTGTTCTTCTCCCGTATAAGCGTTGCCGATGTCTGCACCTAAGTTGCAGGTGTAACGCCATTCAACAGTATCGTCGGGCTTAACAGTTACGCAATTTGCACCCTTTTCGCCGAATACACCGTTGACGCTTACCATCCAGCCGGAAAGATTTCCGCAGGAAAACTCGTATAAATGAGAAATTCCTCTTACATATACGCTTTCGCCCTCTCCATTGTAATCAAGCTGAATTTTATTTCCTTTTAAAGCTTTTGTTAAAACTGTAAATGCAGTATCTCCGTTTTCGTATTCAACCTTTGTATCTATAATAATTCCATTTGATGGAATGTAGTCTCCGTTTTTCAGTTCTTCGGGAAGTGAAGAAAGTGCGGTTATGCAATCTACCTTTACATTTACCGTATCAGAGGTTTTTGTGCTTTGATAAGCATAATAATCATCTGTACTTTTTATTGAACAGGAACAGGCAGAAAAAATAATTATTAAGCATAAAATGATTAAATGAATTTTGTTTTTCATTTTATTCTTCCTTTTGTTTGCTTTTGATTTTGCTTTTTACTATAAAAAGATAAATATATAATGCGATTAAAACAATTGCACAGCATATTGCGGATAAGAATTCCGATGTGCTTAAACTGATTTTATTTTCCCCTTTGCTTTCGGTACTGTTGATTTGTGAATTTTCCGAAGAAATCCGGGTTTCATCAGTTGTGCTTATTGTTTGGTTGTTGTGGGAATAAACAGAGCTTTCAGAAGATGCAGAGGTGCTTTCCTCTGTATTTTGAATATTGCTTACAGAAGACGAGCTTTGATTTTCACAATTATAATTATTTACATTGTTTTGGTTTTCGTTATCAGCCTGATTATTGTTTCGGTTGTTTTCACTGTTTACGATTTCGTACCTATGGGACAGAGTGCTTTTTTCTGATATGCTGCTTGGAACAGTTACATTCTGTTGAGGATTATCTTTGTTAGAAAAGTTATAAAGGCTTTGCTTTGATATTAAAAAGGTTTTGT
>CAMFFI010000149.1 GCA_945949625.1 uncultured bacterium
AAGAATCATTGCAACGAGAAGATAGCTGTTAAGATAATCTCTTGGCTGAAGCAAAGCCCATACAGGAACAACTGATGCAACAAAAATATACACAAATATAATAATCTGCCATATTTCAACGGGCAGAAAAACAGGAAATGCAAGTCCTGTAATAATTGCAGCTACCAGCATTGCTATTGCGATAAGCGTGTTTACAATTGTCGGCAGCTTTGCATAGCGAAGTATTAAGCCAAGTGCGACTGCCTCAACAATAAACATTATTGAGGTTGTTGCAACCGAGCCGTTTGCAGTGATATTTGCGCTTTGCACTCCGTCAACTATAGTAAAACCCTTAAAGGTTCCTGCAACAACGTCTGCAAAGGCAGCCACAACAAGAATACAAAAAAGCCAACAGAAAAGTAAAAAGAGCTTTTTACCGACTTTGCCGATATAAACCTCAATTATGTAGCCGATGCTGCGGCCCTTGTTGCGAACAGAAGCAAACATTGCCACAAAATCCTGAACAGCTCCGAAGAAAACTCCGCCTATTAAAACCCATAACAGAACAGGAACCCATCCGAATACTGCTGCCTGAATAGGACCGTTAATCGGTCCTGCGCCTGCAATTGATGCAAACTGATGTCCGAAAACAACACTTCGCTTGGCAGGCTCGTAGTCTACACCGTCTCTTAATTCATATGCAGGAGTTTTTCTTTTGGGATCCACTCCCCATTTCTTTGCAAGCCATCTGCCATACAACAGATACGCTCCGCCGAGAACAACAACGGCAATTACAATCATTAGAATACCATTCATATTCTCCATCCCCTATGTAATTAAAATTAAGGTTTGAATTTTATGTGCAGTATTTGTGTTAGTTAATACAATGTTCACAATCTTCACATAGAATTCACCTTTTGTTATAATTATAGACTTGTACTTTTGATTAGTCAAGTTCACATTTGCATATAATCAATATAATATGCGAACAATTTTTAAACAAAATGCTTTTTACCCTTGTATTCTTTTAATAAAAGTCTTGCTATTTTGCAAAAAATTTCGAGATACCGTTTGACCATAATAATCTTCCTGTTCTGATTTTTTCTTCTTTGATGAACATCAACCGTTTTTGCATTGGCTTTCCCGTAAATTTCCACATATGCAGAAACATCCGCAGCCTTCGAAACTACGGATGTTTTAATATGGTTAATTACCTTTTTCTAATCAGAAATCTGTGAAAGTTCCTGCCATTAATATTTTAATATTATTGCGATTCTCTTTTTTCATACTATCGCCGTCCTTTCAGCAACAAGTATATCAAAAAAATTTGAAGTGTAAGCTAATTACAGTGATAAACCGAAATTTTCAGATTTTTCTACAGCTTTTATCATTTAATCCCCATCCTGTTAATTCAAGCTGTAAAAATCTTTCATCATTATATGCTTTAGCCAGACTGTCCAGCATTAAGCGAAAATCCTTAACAATGCCTTTTTTGTATTTCAGTTTAACTAACACAGTCTTGTTTTCAGGTGTACGCAGTAAATTCAGCATACTTTCAAAGTCACCATTTTCATACATTTCCTGTTTTTTTAACGAGAAACTTGAATAACAATATTTCATTTCTCCATCTATATTCCCGTAAGCTTCAATATCTATCAAACATTTCTCATCATCAGGTTCATAGTCTGAAAATTCATCTAATATAAAACGCATTTCCTGATATTTATATACCGGTTTTTCAAAAAGCATATTTTGTTCTCTCCTGCAAATTGGGATTTTTACTTCTTTTTATTTACTTGACAAACTGAAATTTATTTACTTCTTTGTCTCAGTAAATTTATACCCAATACAAATACAAATCCACCCAACAAAACAAAGAAAGACCACACTATATTCCAATATGATGAAGTAACATCAAACATCCACAATAATAGTTTATTCCAAAAATCTAATCCAACAGCAATAGCGAACAAATCAAACAACACATAGAGACCACCAAAGACATATATCCATCTCCACCAGTAGTTGTTATGCCTGTTTTTACAAAAAGTAATAATACCCAAAACGCACAGCATTGCTAATATTCCCATCAGCACAAAATAAAACCATCCTTTATTTTCTAACACGCCTATCCAGAATTCAGCATAGGAATTTCTATCTATTAATCCCCAAATTCTATGCAGATGAAACAAGCCGAAAAAAATAAAAAACCAAGGTTCAAATATTAATATTTTCTTTTTCATCATACTTCCCTCCGTAAAATTCCAATTTATCTTACAGGTATTGTATCTCACTCCAAAGCAACGGTCAACCGATTATACATACTCTGCTGTTCATTAAGCAACGAATTATACGCTTCCATAACCTTTCAAACAACAAGCATATCAAAAAATTAAAATGTCCGAAGATTTTAAATATACAGTTTAGGAGAAACAAGGGGTATTATCTACCCCTATGTTTCTCCTTTTTCTTTCGCTGTTTTAATTCAAATTGACGCTGTTTTTCAGCCTCACGCATTTCTCGGCTTATGTCCTTTCGTTCAATTTTCATCTGCTCATGCGATGTGCAATAGCTGATAGAATTACTTGTAAACAGCAGACTTTGCAAGCTCCTGAACAAGGGATCGTCAACCGGCAATTTAAAAAGGTCGGCTTGATTTGTTTTGATTTCAACATAAATATCCTTGCCGTCTGCTCTCTTGTAATAGGATACAAGGCAGGTTTCTGCGCCGTGTTCGTGTGACATATTAACCACTTTGTATGTAGTGTCACCGTAGGTTACTTCTTCACCGATTGCAGACTTGCCCTCTTTGTAGGTATCGAGATTTCTTACTCTTATACACTCGTTTACGGCGTCGTCAAGCGAGCTTATCATCCTTGTTGTACTTACTTCAAGTTTGCCCTCTATTGTGCTTTTTTTACCGAAATTAATACTAATTGAGCCAAGGTTGTCTTCATCATGGTAATAGGTGTAAATTTCGTACTGTAAGCCCTCGGGGATTGTTACTGTGCAGAAAGCGCTGTCGAGAGTTTTTTCACCCTCGCCGCGGTCGCCCGTCTGCAATTCAGCCGAAGCTGTTGTTTCTTCAACTGTTGTTTCCTCAGCCTTTACTTCTGAAGTAGCAGAAGCAGAGCTTTGAGCAGAAGTTTCCTTTGTGCCGGAGCTTTCGCTTGAGCCGTCGCAGGCTGCAAGCGATGCTGTCATAACGAGTGCTAATAAAATTGCTGCAAATTTTTTCATAATAATTTCTCCTAATAATTATAAATTATAAAAAATTTATGATACATCCCTCGGCGTCCTCAATAGTTTTGAGTTCACCGGATGTAAGCATTTTAATACTAAAATCAGGCTGCATAATGCCTATTTTTGAACTTTACATTTTCCAATAATATCCATTTATGCCCAAGGGTTACTGCTTTCAGGTTGACGAATACCCAGCAAAATACTTGAATACTCCCACAAATACCACTTGCCGTCCTTTGCTTTGCGAAGCTGGATAGGACGAGGGTCGTCTGCTCCGCCCGAAGGGATAAACAGCTTAGCAATTCCGTCAACCGAATAGGTGTACTGATTTTCCCTTACCTCAACAGTATAGGGTGCGGCAGGCTGATAGTCGTTTTCAGGAGTTGCTCCTGCAAAATATGACCTTGGAACATAGTCCTTATCGCGAAAACGGTCGGCAATAAACGACTTTTCGGAGCTGTTCATAGGTCTTGGACCACGCAGAAAGTCAATCATTTTATAGCACAAATCTTTGTCTTTAGGATAAAAGCAAAATGCAAGCACCGCCATAGCAGCCGTCTGGAAAGGAGTTGACATTGATGCCTGAGGCAGACTTACAAACTGCTCATATGTATCAGGCAGACTGTTAAAAACAATCTTTTCATTTCTGTTGTTTACAGCATTGCTTACACCCTGTTTTACAGCATTACCAAGCTGATTTGCCGCCTTACTTGCAAACATATCAAATAGTCCCATAAGTTTCCACCTCTACATAATCTTAAGAAATTTACTGTTTTTGTGTTCCGCATCCACTGCAGAAATTTGATGTGTTCTGTGTTCCGCAATTCGGGCAAACCCAGACAG
>CAMFFI010000150.1 GCA_945949625.1 uncultured bacterium
TTACGTTCTTACGGGACGTTTCGGCTCGCCGTCCTTTGGGGGAGCAAAGAACGTTACCAACTCCTTGAGAAGAGCTCAGGCAGGAGGCTGTCTTACTCCTAAGGAGCTTTTAAGAATTGCGGAAACCTTAAGAATAATCCGTTCCCTGCGTGAATGGAGAAGCAAATCCGCAGGAATTGACACTTCCCTTGACAATTTGTTTTCTTCGCTTTGCTCAAATAAATTTTTAGAGGACAAAATCACCTCCTGCATTATTTCCGAGGAGGAGTTTTCCGATAACGCCTCCCCTGTTTTATATGATATAAGACGAAAAATAAGAACTGCGTCTTCAAAAGCGAGAGAGGTTCTTGATAAAATTATTCACAGCACAAACTTCCAGAAATATCTTCAGGATTCAATCGTTACACAGCGTGACGGAAGATACGTTGTGCCTGTTAAGGCTGAATGTCGGGGAAATGTTCCCGGACTTGTGCACGACAGCTCCTCCAGCGGCGCAACGGTATTTATTGAGCCAATGGGCGTTGTTCAGGCTAACAACGATATTCGTGTATTAAAATCCAAAGAGGACGCAGAAATCGAGCGTATTCTTTTTGAATTGTCGGCGGCGGCAGGAACCTATGCCGACAGCATAATCGGAAGCTATGAAAATCTTATTGAGCTTAATCTTATTTTTGCAAAGGCAAATCTTGCCTACAAAATGAAAGCCTCTATGCCGATTATGAACGATAAAGGAATTATAGATTTAAAAAAAGCACGTCACCCCCTTATTGACAGCGACAAGGTTGTAGCAACGGATATTACCTTAGGCGAAGCCTTTGACACGCTTATGATAACCGGTCCAAACACAGGCGGCAAAACAGTCACCCTTAAAACAATCGGACTGTTTACCCTTATGGCTATGTGCGGACTTATGGTTCCCTGCGGCGACAACAGCCGTCTGTCGGTATTTAAAACCGTGCTTGCAGATATAGGCGACGAGCAAAGCATTGAGCAGTCACTTTCAACCTTTTCTGCCCATATGACGAACATTATTAAAATTCTAAAAGCGGCAAATTCCGGCTCGCTTGTTTTAATTGATGAATTGGGAGCAGGCACCGATCCTGTTGAGGGTGCGGCGCTTGCAATCGCCATACTGGAGGCTCTTAGGGAAAAAGGAGCAAAAATTGCCTCCACCACTCATTATCCCGAGCTTAAGGAGTACGCTTTGCAGACTGACGGCGTTGAAAACGGATGCTGTGAATTTGACGTATCCACTCTTAAGCCTACATACAGGCTTTTAATCGGAATGCCAGGAAAAAGCAACGCTTTTGCCATATCAAAAAGGCTCGGAATGAGCGACAGCGTAATAAACCGTGCAAGGGAACTTGTATCCTCAGAAAACAGAGAATTTGAAAGCGTAGTGCAGACTCTCGAATCACGCAGACAAAGCCTTGAAAAACAGCTTGCAAACGCACAAAAGCTTACTGCAAAAGCAAACACAGAAAAGCAAAAGGCTGAAAACGAGCTAAAAAAATCAAAGGAGCAGGCTAAAAAGGAAATCGAGCTTGCAAAACAGCAGGCGCAAAAGCTGATTGACAAAACAAGAGCTCAGGCAGAGGCGCTTATGGAGGAGCTTGACAAAGCACGAAAGGAAAAGGAAATCTCGGCGCAGGACAAGTCAAAGCTCCGCAGAGAAATAAGAAAAATGGAGGACGCCGCCGACCCTGTTGCGCCAAAGGAGGAAAGCTCCTATACTCTTCCCCGTCCGTTAAAGGAAGGCGACAGCGTTCTGATTTATGATATTGACAAAAAGGCAACCGTTCTAAAGGCTCCTGACAAGGACAATATGGTAACTGTACAGGCAGGAATTATTAAAACAAGAGTACCCCTGTCAAATCTGCGGCTTATTAAACAGGAAAAGGTCAAAGCGCCGCAGTTTCCCTCAAAACGCAACGTGCGTTCTGCTGTTGACATACATCCGACTACGGAAATTGACGTAAGGGGAAAATTCGCCGACGAGGCTGTTATGGAGGTTGACAGCGCAATTGACAGCGCAATACTTGCAAACATAAACAAGCTGACCATAATTCACGGCAAGGGCACAGGTGTTTTAAGGGCAGAAATTCAAAAGCATTTAAGAACCCACAGTGCAGTAAAAAGCTTCCGTCTCGGCGTTTTCGGAGAGGGCGAAAGCGGAGTTACAATTGTGGAATTAAAGTAAAACAACAAAAAGTCGAGTACCTCGACACGCAATCCGGGCAGAAAGCTTGCACTTGCCAAATGTTTTTTTGCCCGACTTTTACGGTGGAGCTTTCGGTAAAGTTAAAATCATTCGAGTACCTCGACACGCAATTCGTGCAGACAGCTTGCACTGACTGTAACCTTTTATGCCCGAGCGCAACCGAGCAATTTCCTATAATGTAAAAAATAAGAGAGATGCTCCAAACTTTCGGAACATCTCTCTTTTATTTGTAAATTTAATTATTTATCAACCTTCGGCAAGCTGTCAAAGCCGGGCTTTAAATCCTCATCTGTGGGGATATAGTCGGTCATTTCACCGTTGTTGAATTTTTCATATGCAACCATATCAAAGTAGCCTGTACCTGTGAGACCGAATACGATTGTTTTCTCTTCGCCGGTTTCCTTGCATTTTAAGGCCTCGTCAATAGCAACCCTGATTGCGTGGCTGCTTTCGGGAGCAGGAAGAATACCCTCAACCCTTGCAAACTGCTCAGCGGCTTCAAATACAGAAGTCTGCTCAACAGACCTTGCCTCCATAAGTCCGTCGTGATAAAGCTGAGAAAGCGTTGAGCTCATACCGTGGTATCTGAGTCCGCCTGCGTGGTTAGCTGACGGAATAAAGCCGCTGCCTAAGGTGTACATTTTGGCAAGGGGGCAAACCTTTCCCGTATCGCAAAAATCATAGGCAAATTTACCTCTTGTAAAGCTTGGGCAAGATGCAGGCTCAACTGCAATAAATTTATAATCAGCCTCGCCTCTTAATTTTTCACCCATAAACGGAGAAATCAAGCCTCCGAGGTTTGAACCGCCGCCGGCACAGCCGATAATAATATCAGGCTTAATGTCGTATTTTTTAAGAGCCGCCTGTGTTTCAAGGCCGATAATTGACTGATGAAGAAGTACCTGATTAAGAACGCTTCCGAGAACATAGCGGTAGCCTTCATTGGTTGTTGCGGCTTCAACTGCTTCGGAAATTGCACACCCGAGACTTCCTGTTGTGCCGGGATGCTCCTGCAAAATTTTCTTTCCTATCTCTGTTGTTTCAGAGGGAGAAGGTGTTACTGACGCACCGTAGGTTCTCATAACCTCTCTTCTAAAGGGCTTTTGCTCATAAGATACCTTTACCATAAACACCTTGCAGTCAAGGTCAAAATAAGAACAAGCCATTGAAAGCGCCGTACCCCACTGGCCTGCGCCTGTTTCTGTTGTAACGCCCTTAAGTCCCTGCTTTTTAGCGTAATAAGCCTGTGCAATTGCACTGTTCAGCTTATGACTTCCGCTTGTGTTGTTACCCTCAAATTTGTAGTAAATCTTTGCAGGGGTGCCAAGCTTTTTTTCAAGGCAGTATGCACGAACAAGCGGTGACGGACGATACATTTTGTAGAAATCCTGAATTTCCTGCGGAATAGGTATGTATGCGTCTTTGTCGTTAAGCTCCTGCTCAACAAGCTCGTCGCAGAAAACGTGTCCCAGCTCTTCTGCGGTCATAGGCTCCAGCGTACCGGGATTAAGCAGCGGAGCAGGCTTGTTTTTCATATCTGCTCTCACATTGTACCAGCTTGTGGGCATTTCCGACTCTTCAAGGTAAATTTTATAAGGTATTTTTTTATTATCCATATTTTTGCTCCTTTCAAAACTAATTAGCAATAAATTAACAAAAGTATTATATCACTATTTTGTTGAAATGTCACGAAAAATTTTTAAATGAATTTTTTATTATTTCTACCGTGCTCATCGTTTACCTTTCATTATAATTTTTATCTCTCAAGCAAGGCTACGCTTTCGACTGTGTTTTCGAAATTCGGAATAAACATATCGGCTTCGTTCCCTTGATAAT
>CAMFFI010000151.1 GCA_945949625.1 uncultured bacterium
TTGACCCTATTTTTTTGATTTCTCTATCTTGACATTTCACCGCTGGACTTATACTAACATCTGTTATGCTTTTGCCGGGATTTAGTATTATATTTCTCCGCTGACAATTTTAATAAAATACTTGTGAACCGATAAATCATCGTTTAATTCCGGATGAAACGCAGTAACGAGCTGTTTATTATGTCTTGCGGCAACAATTTTTCCTTTTACCCGCGCCAATACCTCTGCATTTCCGCTTACCTCACTTATATAAGGCGCGCGGATAAAGGTCATTGGAATTTTGCCGCACTCAGCAAAATTCTCCTCGGCATAAAAGCTTCCCAGCTGTCTTCCGTAAGCATTCCTTACGGCTTTTATATCCATAGTTGCAAAATGCAAGCGGTTGTCATTTTCAATGCTTTTAGCCAAAAGCAAAAGACCTGCGCAGGTTCCGAAAACAGGAAGTCCGTTTTCAATTTGTTCTTTAAGCGGTTCAAAAAGATTAAGCTCAACAAGAAGCTTTCCCATAACGGTACTTTCGCCTCCGGGAATAATCAATCCGTCAAAAGATTTGTTCAAATCAACAGACTGACGTATTTCAAAAGAGGAAACACCCAGCTTGTCAAGCATTTGCTCGTGTTCAACAAAAGCTCCCTGTAAAGCAAGCACACCTAATCGCATAATTATTTTCCTCTTTCAGCCATAAGGATTTCGATTTCCTGCTCGTTAATTCCGACCATTGCCTCACCTAAATCCTCGGACAGCTCTGCAAGCATTTTTGCGTCACTAAAGTTTGTAACAGCCTTTACGATTGCGGCAGCTCTTTTTTCAGGATTGCCTGACTTAAATATGCCGGAGCCTACAAACACACCCTCTGCACCAAGCTGCATCATTAAAGCAGCGTCGGCAGGAGTTGCAACACCGCCTGCGGCAAAGTTGACAACCGGTAACTTTTTGTGTTCATTTACGTACTGTACCAAATCGTAGGGTACCTGTAACTGCTTTGCAACGTCAAACAATTCATCCTTTTCCATTGACGCAATTCTGCGGATTTCCGACTGCATCATACGCATATGGCGAACTGCCTGCACAACATCGCCTGTGCCCGGCTCTCCCTTTGTTCTAATCATTGAAGCGCCCTCGTTAATTCTTCTCAGTGCTTCGCCCAAATCCTTTGCTCCGCATACAAAAGGAACGTAAAAAGCCGTTTTATCAATATGTTATTTATCATCGGCAGGTGATAAAACTTCGCTTTCATCAATATAGTCAATTTCAATTGCATGCAAAATCTGTGCCTCTGCAAAATGGCCGATACGGCACTTTGCCATAACAGGTATTGAAACTGCGTTCTGAATACCCTTTATCATTTTCGGGTCGCTCATTCGTGAAACTCCGCCTGCGGCTCGAATATCGGCAGGAATACGCTCCAAAGCCATTACGGCACAAGCGCCTGCCGCCTCGGCTATTTTTGCCTGTTCGGGTGTTGTAACGTCCATTATTACTCCGCCCTTAAGCATCTGTGCAAGGTTTTTGTTCAGTTCAAATCTATTTCCCATTGTGTATATCTCCTTATAAAATTATTTTTGGTACATAATTTTAAGTATTCTGACTTAGCTTATAAAGAAATTTCTCAAAATTAATTCCGTGATTCGGTTCGTAATTTTCCTTAACCGTATCCGCAATTACTTCTTCAAGGAAATCGGTAGCCTTTGAAACAGATGATGATGTATCCACGCCGTTTAAAACGCTTCCGCAGATTATTGAGGCAAAAATATCTCCGCTGCCGGAAAAATTTGTGCCGTACTGTCTTGATTTATAAAAATCTGTTTTTCCCTTTTCAAAAAAGCCGTTGTAAATATAATCTCCCTTTTTAATTCCCGTAACCGCCACCTGCATATGACTGTGAAAAACAACCCTTTGCGATATTTTTTCTATGTATTCAAAAAAATCATTGTCATCTGCTTTTTTTAAAACAGAGTCGTAATCTTCATCGGCAAGAATACAAAGCTCGGTTAAGTTCGGAGTTATTATATCAGCCTTTTTTGCAAGCTCCTTCATTCTTTGACAGGTTGTTTTATTATAGGCGGAATATAATCTTCCGTTATCTGCCATAACAGGGTCCACAATAACCTTGGTATAGGATTTGTTGAATGTTCTTATAAAATCCTCAATAAAGTCCACCTGGTCCTTGTTGGCTATGTATCCCGAATAAATACCGTCAAACTCAGCATTGTTCTTTTGCCACATTTCTGTATATCGAGGCATATTTTCGCTGAAATCACAGCAGTAATGGTTCTTAAAACCCGTCTGATTTGTAAGAATAGCCGTAGGCAAAGGACAGGGCTGTACCCCCATAACCGATAACACGGCTATTGCCGCAGTCAAAGAGCATTTGCCAAAACCTGAAAGGTCATTAATAACAGCAGCTTTTTTTATCATATTTTACACTCCATTAATGAATTGACAATATAATACAACATATATGTCATAATCAAAATAGACAATTTTTTAAATTTTAATCAGGACAGTTATATCGGCACTTGACTTTATGATTTTAAAGATTTATACTTTCATTAAATAAAAATTAAGCAGAGGTTTATTATGATTGCAGAACAAGTTATTGACGAGCTTTCTAAGCTTAACGGCGTTGAGGCTGTGGCATTGGGCGGCAGCAGAGCTTCCGACAATGCTGATAAAAAATCAGACTATGATGTCTATGTTTATTTTTCTCAGATACCCGGCGAAACGGAAAGGAAAGAACTTCTTGAGCGGTATTGCAGTGAATATGAAATAGGAAATCACTACTGGGAATACGAGGACAACTGCGTTTTAAATGACGGTATTCCAATGGACATAATTTACCGCTCATTAAAGGATTTTTCCAACGAAGAGCAGCTGCACAAATTTTTGCTGAGTGCTAAAAACGGCTATTCCACCTGCTTTTTGCACAACATAATCACCTGCAATATCATTTATGACAAGACAGGTGATTTTACAAAAATACAGCAAAATCTTATGGGAAAATACTCCGACAGCCTAAGAAAAGAAATTATAGAAAGAAATATGAAGCTCCTCCACGGAGTTCTGCCAAGCTACGATATGCAAATCAAAAAGGCAGTAATCCGCGGTGACCTTGTCAGCATTAATCACCGCACCGCAGGCTTTATGGAAAGCTATTTTGACGTAATTTTTGCATTAAACAAAATGACTCATCCCGGTGAGAAAAAGCTGATAAAAATATGTCTTGAACAATGCAAAATTCTTCCCGAAAACTTTGAAGAAAACCTTAACAGGCTTTTTACCTCAATGTATTCGGAATATGACTTTGACGCACTCGAAAGCATAATTTCAGAGCTTGAAAAGGTTGTCAAGGATAATTTATAATATTGCAGCCCTAAAAATACAAAATCACTATTTAGCTATACAAAAAGGCATCGGATTCTGAAGTCCGATGCCTTTTTTACATTTACTTGGTTATTTTTATTCTATTAGATTTCTGCAAGATGCATCTGAAGAGTTGTTGCGTCAACTATATTTGTTTTTCCGTCAGAATTAACATCTGCTGTAAATTTTTGAAGGCTGTTGAGGGTATCAAGCCTTGCGATTACAAATTGAATTTTTGTTACGTCGGATATAGTTAACATACTGTCTGAATCTGCGTCGCCAATTCTCAGTCCATGTATATATGTACCCGTAGAACCGCCGCCTGAACCTACGGCTGTTGCGCCGTTTGGTAATTTGTATTCATATCTGAAGTCCGTACAAATTTTTGATTCATCGCCGATTTTTGTACTTACATAAAATTCAATTTCTCCGTTTTTATTTGGAGATACAGATGTTACCGCAGCTCCGCTTCTTACGCACATACCGCCGTAAAAAGTTCCGTTTCCTGTCTTTTCAACAGGGCCGAATTTAAAATTGTGTGGGCCGTATTCGCCGACGCTCTCTGTCTGAGAACCGTCGCTGTTAAAATCCGAACAAAAATCTGAAAGCTTTATGCGTACCTTTTTATAAGTTCCGCCTGTTTTGCCGTAACTGCGAAAAGAACCGTCG
>CAMFFI010000152.1 GCA_945949625.1 uncultured bacterium
TTATAAATATGCAGCTTTAAGAAACATTCTTTACAACAAGGGCAAGACAACCGAAATTCTTGTTTCCTATGAGCCTGCGTTTACTATGATGTCCGAATGGTTTAAGCAGCTTTTTGCAGAAAGTGAAGGAAAGAACAACAAGGGCATTTTCCCTGCAAGCGTTATTTTCTCCACCGACCTGCACTCACTTGGTCAGTACATTCAGAGCGGCAGAAGAAATCTTTTTGAAACTGTCGTTCTCTTTAATAAATGTAAAAAAGAAGTTACTCTCGGCACAGATCCCACAAATGTTGACGGTCTTAACTTCCTTGCCGGAAAAACAATGGGCTTTGTTAATCAGAAAGCATTTGAGGGTACTGTTCTTGCTCATAACGACGGCGGAGTACCGAACATTGTTTTAAATGTAGAAGAAATGAACGAGTCAGAGCTTGGCTATCTTATTTACTTCTTTGAAAAGGCTTGTGCAATTTCAGGCTATATTTTGGGAGTAAATCCGTTTGACCAGCCCGGCGTTGAGAGCTACAAGAAAAATATGTTTGCACTCCTTGGAAAGCCCGGTTATGAGGATAAAAAGGCAGAACTTGAGGCCAGATTAAAATAAAACTAAGTTCTTGGAGGAATTATAATGGTAACTTTACTTATTGGAAAAAAAGGTTCAGGAAAAACAAAAAAATTAATTCAGCTTGCTAACGAGGCTGTTGCTGCTTCTTCAGGCAACGTAGTTGTCATTGAAAAAGGAGCTAAGCTTACATACGACGTAACACATAAGGCAAGATTGATTGATACAGACCAGTATCTTGTAAACGGATATGATATGCTCTTTGGCTTTATCAGCGGTATCTGTGCAGGAAACTACGACGTTACAGACATTCTTGTGGATTCAACCTTCAAGATTTGCCCTGAGGGTATTCCGGGAATTGAAGAGTTCGTTAAAAAGCTTCACGAGCTTTCGGAAACATCTGAAACAAATATCGTTCTTCTTGTTTCTGCGTCTGATGACGAGCTTCCAAGCGCAATTAACGCTGTTTGCGAAAAAATCTGAGTGATTTGATTTATTCACGATTAATAACGATTAATAATAAAAAACGACAGGAACAATCCTGTCGTTTTTTTGTATCTGTTGTTATAATCAAATCAGTTGGGCAAGTATCAGCTGAATCTGTGTAGCGTCAAAAATATTAACTTGTCCGTCTTCGTTGATGTCACAAACGGAAAGATCTATTTCGTTATCCGGTAAATTAGCAATATAAAACTGAATACAAGTAGCGTCTCTGATGTCTAAATTTCCATCTCCATTTGCATCACCCATTATTTTATGAGGATTTGTAGGAGGTTCAGTTGTAGGAGGTTCAGTTGTAGGAGGTTCAGTTGTAGGAGGCTCTGTTGTAGTAGGTTCAGTTGTAGAAGGCTCTGTTGTAATTACTTCTTTATAAGTGTAACTATCAACATTATATTTTCCGGTTGATGTAGTACAGTAGTAGGCGTTCACATCAGATGAAGGCTTAATGTCAACTGTTTGCGGACTGCCTGTTCCTGTGGTGAATATAATAGAATCGTATTTGCTTACGTCAACATCAATTTTGTAAATGTCATCTCCGTCACTGTCAGTGTCGCACTTTGTCATTGCGGTGCCGGGCCAGCTTGCAACCTTACCGTTTCCGTTCGTATCATCCCAAATATAGGCTTTAACACCATTCCATTTAACGGAGTTTTTAAAGTAAATTGTTTTTGATTCTCCGGGAACAGTTGTAGGGTCAGTGGAGGAAGGCTCAGTGGGTACAGTAGGTTTTGTGGGAACCTCTCCTATACTCTCAAACTTAATGCCGTATTTATTAGCGTAATCATAAGCGGCAGAGTAGGTGTAGCCCTTAAGAACAAAGCCTTCAATGGGAACATCATTCCAAGTTGCTTGATCAAAGCGATATCCGAAAGCCATTCTTTCAATAGTTGTAACTGTTTTCGGACAGGTTACTTCCAAAAGCGATGTGCAGTTGGAAAATGCAAAGCCGTCTATGGTAGTTACAGAATCAGGAATAGTAATACCGGAAAGATTAGAACAGTAGGAAAAAGCACTTGATTTAATTGTTTTTATGCCATCAGGAATTACAAGGTTTGTGAAAGCACAGTAAGAAAAAGAGTTGGAACCGATTGTTTCAAGTCCTGCAGGTAAAAAAGATAAATCTTTTAGGCTTGTGCATCCGGTAAATGTAAAGTCTGGTAACTCCTTAATGCTGTCCGGAAGGTGAACCGTTTTCAGTGAAGTGCAGTTCTGAAATAAAAACTGCCCCAGTGTTTGTACGTTGTTTGGAATTGTCACATTATCAAGAGATGGGCAGGATGCAAAAGCTGAGGTGCCAAGACTTGTCATTGTATCCGGAATACTGATTTGAGCCAGTGAGTCGCAGTTGCGAAAGCTTCCGTTGCCGATTTTTATAACGCTGTCAGGAATTACAACATTTGTTACGGTTTTGTTTTTCTCAAAAGAGAAGCTTCCGACAGATGTAACCTTGATGCCGTCAAGTTCAGACGGCATGGTCACAGAGGTTTCGTTTCCGTTATACTTTGAAATTTCAGCAGTACCGTCCTCAAGTATAACATACTCATAGTCGCCGCTTGTTACTGCTATTGCTGTAAATGATGAAACAGCACACACGCTGATCAGCATTACAAGCACTAAAACAGCAGACAGGCTTTTTAGTAATTTTTTTTGCATTTTTTCTCGTTCCTTTCAAAACTTTTAAATCTATTATTAGTGCAAAATGCAATGCACATATAACCTTAATTACCGTTAATTTCAAATTTTTTAACATAAAGACAATTCATTATAACACAGTAAATAACACAGTAAAATTTGCAATTCAAGAAAATGTCAAAAAGTTGTAGAAAATGTTTAAAAGTTTAATATAAATTTCTAAAAATGCCTATTAGAATTAAACCAAATTTATGTTTGGAATATGCTATAATCGGTGATTTAATAGAATATCTTAAAAAATGTGCCTGAGTTTTGAATAAAACTAAAAAATATTCAAATTGATATTGACAAAACAAGAGGCTTTTTGTATAATAAAAAACAGCGTTTTAGTATGCGTTTATGCGTTAAGAGGTGCGGTTATGCTTCTTGATTTGAAAGAAGTCTTTCAAAACGAAGGCTTACAAAAACAAGTTGACTATTCCTTGTCAATGAACGATATTGAGCTTGACGGTGTTTATCCATTCAAAACACCTGTTAATATCTGTGCATTGTCGGTTAACAGAGCAAGCCTTGTCGATTTGGAAATAAAGGTTAATTTCCTTTACACTCGCAATTGCGACAGGTGTTTTGAAGAATATTCAAGGGAAATGAACTATACTTTTAAACACAAGCTGGCAGTAACACTTGCTGACGATGAAAATGACGACTATATTGAAACACCTGATTACAAGCTGGAACTTGACGACCTTGTAATTTCTGACATTATTTTAAACCTTCCAAGCAAAAATCTTTGCAAGGAAGACTGCAAAGGCTTATGCCAGAAGTGCGGTAAAAACCTTAACGAAGGCGATTGCAATTGTGATAAGCGTCAGGTTGATTCAAGGCTTGAAATTCTTAAAGAACTTATTAATTGACATAAAATTTGTAAGGGGGTCTTTGTAATGGCAGTACCAAAGAGAAAAACTTCAAAAGCAAGAAAACACTCAAGACGTTCAACAGTATGGAAGCTTAATGCTCCCGCACTTACAGTTTGCCCTAACTGCGGACAGCTTACAGCAGCTCATAAGGCTTGCACAACCTGCGGTATGTATAAAGGCAGACAGGTTATTGTTAAAGAAGAAGCTTAATTCAACAATATAGCAAATAAGAGCGGCAAAAGGCCGCTCTTTTGTTTTGTGCAGGCTTTTAAAAAAAGCTTTGCAAAATCAGTAAATTAAGTGTAATATATTATTGAGTAAACATCAAAATAATATTATTCACAGTATAAGTCCAGCGGTGAAATGTCAAGATAGAGAAATCAAAAAAATAGGGTCAA
>CAMFFI010000153.1 GCA_945949625.1 uncultured bacterium
GACTCGGTCTGAAAGCAGGAGATGTTGTATATTTTGAGCGTGGCGGTGTGTGGCGAGGCAGTATTAAGGCTTATACCTCCGGAGTTTCCTATTCAGCATACGGCGAAGGAAGTAAGCCCGAAATTTATGGTTCATCACATAATTATGCTGAGGCTGGTAAGTGGATAGAAACTGATGTCCCAAATGTTTACAAGTATTCGGAAAAAGTTGATAAAGATGTGGGCAACATAATATTTAATAACGGAGAAGCCAATGGCATCAAGTGTGTTGTGGAAGAAAAATTCGGAGTGACCTATAACAGAACTACGGATAAAAGATTTGATTCGTATGCCGACTTGACAGAAAATCTGCATTTCTTTCATGATTCAAGCAAAACTAAGGAGCTTTACTTATACTGCTCCGGCGGTAATCCGGCAGATTTGTATGACAGCATTGAATTTGCTGAGGGCATAGATATTATTGAAACAAAATGGAGCAATAACATTACAATAGATAATATCACTTTCCGTTACAGCGGAAATTTTGCGGTCAGTGCGCAATCCTGTGATGGTTTGACTGTACAGAATTGTGAGTTTTATTGGATTGGCGGTTCAATTCAGTATGCCTCTGTCCGTTTCGGAAACGGTGTTCAAATTTGGGGACAAGCCAAAAATTTCACCGTGGATAACTGCTATTTCAATCAGATTTATGATGCAGCCGTAACCTTTCAGTTTTCAGGTGAGTCAAACGACGAAGTACATTGCGATAACATTAAATTCACAAATAATGTAATGGAATACTGCAACTATTCGGTTGAGTACTTTTTGGATTACGGCAAGAATAATGCTAATGATTTTGGCAATTTTACCATAAGCGGTAATCATATGTGGTATGCCGGTTACGGTCTTTGTTCACAAAGACCTGACAAGGGAGGGGACGCCCATATAAAAAGCTGGAGTTCCGCAAATCAGAATAGAGGGAGTTTTTACATAAGCAATAATCTGATTGCAATGGCAAGAACATACCTTGCGGAAACATACAGTATGAATGAAAATCAAGGTGCTCAGTATGATTCAAACACTTATATACAGTTTTCAAACCGTTATCTGGGAAGGAACGATAAAACCCTTTACTGTGCCCGATTCACAAAGGATGTGGGTGAAACGATACTGCAAAATTTCGGTGACAAAAACGCAAAAATAATCTTCGTCAGCCATTTTGATACCGATACTTCCTCCCCCGACGAAACCTCAAAGATGATTTACGGGGACGCAGACGGCAGCGGCACAATTGACATCAAAGACTGCACCCATTTGAGCGAGCACCTTGCCGAAATTGTAAGGATTCCCGAGAAACTTCTGCCGATTACAGATGTAGACGGGGACGGAGTTACATCTGTTCGGGATGTTACCTGTATTCAAATGTATCTGGCGGATTTTGACAAGGGATGCGGACTTACAGGTCAGATTTATCAGCTTGAGAGCCCCTCTCAGCCCGAAAGCTATACTCTATATATAAAGACAAATCTTAGCTGGGTGACAAATGGCGATGTGTTGCTCTATGCCTATGATCTCAGTACTGAAAAAAGCTATCAGTTTGAGCAGATTTCACATTTGTATCCTTATGTTTATAAAACGGAAGTTCCAGGTACGCTTAAGGATGTTTCAATCTATCGTTTTACCGATGCTGTTGATGCACCGCCGGTACCGATATCAGATGACGGCGGAAATGTTTATAGCTGTTGGGATACAACAGTTTCATCTGCTTATAATTGTATAAGACTGACAGACGATGGGGCATTATTAACAGAACCATATTATGAAGAACCTGTTTCTGACTTTAAGCTGTCAACGGTTTATTTTGATAATTCCAATGCAAAATGGTCTGATGTATATATTTTCGGTTGGACCGGAAGCGGCCTTGACGGAGAGTCGGTTTTAATGAAAAATATTGAAGGAACAGACATCTGGTACTATACTTTTGAGTCGCCTCTTAAGGTGGGAACAGAATGTTTCCTGTTTAAGGATACAGAAACAGGTTGGCGAAATCAAACATATAATATGGTTGTTCAGGAGGATCTGAACTGCTACCATGCAAACGCAGGTAACAAAACCGGCGGTTTATGGTATTACTACTCTGAAGAATAAACTTAATGAACCACTGATAAATCATGCTAATAATACTAATTCCTGATAGAAAGCAAGGTTATTTAATGGGCAATGTTATGGTCATTCCTGCAAGAAGGCAAGTTGGAAATACTGCCGGACAGCCGGAAGATAAGCCGTTTTAGTGATTTATCCCTACACTCTCGACATCAATACTACGCAAAAAAGTTACCGTCAGTTCAGACGGTAACTTTTTCGTACTATATAAGCCAATGATAGTCTTGACGGCAATCGACAACTAATTCTACATATACTTTTGCATCAACGATTTTGTAGATTATCATATAGTGTCTTTCAAAGAGAATATATCTGTAAGTATTAGTCGGAATATATTCTCCCTTGAGCCATGCACAACGCTGAGGCATATTCTCCAAAGAATGAACTGCGTTTTCAAAATCTGATATAAACCTATTAGCGGCTTTTGTGCTTACCTGTGCAATAAATGCAGCATTAGAAACAAGCATTTTTGAAGCTTTTTCCGAAACAATAACTTCATACTTACTTTGATTTTCCATTATTTATTGCACCCTTTACAGCGTCTTGCATCATCTTAGTTACTTCGTTTATTGAATAGCCTTTGCTGCCGTGAATTCTATCTTCTTCAACAGACAAGAGTTCTTCACGAAGTTTTAGCATTTTCTCACGGCGATTGTAGGTTTCAATATCCATTACAACTAAATCACCTTCGCCGTTTTTAGTGAGGAAAACCGGTTCTGATGTATTTCTGCACATATCGGCAATTTCATTGTAGTTTTGTCGGATTGCTGCTGATGGACGAATGTTCATAAACATTTCCCCTTTCTTTACGATATAGCATTATTATATCAAAATTATATATTAATTATACTATATTGTCAATCCAAAAGTAGTGCTGTGTGGAATACATAGTTTGTTTCACACTTTTGGTTCTGCTCATTTTGGTAGAACTAAAAAAATAATCGCCCTTGCTGGTACCAAGAGCGATTAATAGAAATATTACTTTTGGAGCTAACCGCTTATAACGGTTTTCCCTGTAATCTAATTATATATGACAAGTTTGAAAAAGTCAATACACAGCAAGCAAAAGCAGAGTTTTATATGAACTCTGCTTTTTGCAATATATAGGTGCTGAGCAGTCTTTTCTTTTCTTTTCTCTGCTCAGCACCGAAAAAAACAATTCCATTGACAATGGAAAAAATTGGTGCTAAGATGAAAATACGGAAATTTTAGTAAAATTTTTGTATTAAATGTCAATATGTTGTGTTCCGTATTGTGCAATCATACAAATTTTTACTTTTTTTAGTAGAGTAACGAAAATATAAACTATATATAAGTACAGAAAGTGTGAAAAAACAAAAATAAAAATAACAGTCGCACTTGAAAAAGGAGGAATTTTAGATGAAAAAGAACACAAACAAATGGAAAGCAGTTGCACTTGCAGCAGCTATGATAATTTCAGTTACAGGAATGACCGCCTGCGGAGAGAACACAGCAACACCGGATGAGTCAAATCCCGATACTGCGGCAGTAACAACCGTTGCTGATACAACAGCACCAACTACGGCACCTGTAACAACAGCCGTTGATAAAGCTATTGCAGAGCAGGGCTTAACCGTTAATGATAAAGGCGAGGTTGTAGATAAGAACGGCAAGAAGGTTGAAACCACAGCAGACGGTAAAGTAAAGGTAAAAACAGCAGACGGTAAAGTAAAGGTAAAAACAGCAGACGGTAAGGAAGTAGAGCTTACAGCAAACGAAATCAAAACTTCAAATGAGCTTGTAAGCGGAAGCACAGGCAACAGCTCCGGTGGAAACACAGGCAACACAGCAAACAGCAAAACCACAGCAAGCAAGACAAGCACAGGCGGAA
>CAMFFI010000154.1 GCA_945949625.1 uncultured bacterium
CTTGAATAGGCTGTCGTTGTTGCAACATACTTTGACTCACCAAAGATGACTGTATCTGTATCTAAATTCTGACTATGAAAATCGAATCCGGGATTTCCGGATTTCTTCTTTCCAAGCAATTCGGACAGAGGAATATCCAAGTAGTTTAGTTGATTTACAATTGCTTCCCTTGCTAATTCAGATACAACATATTCACCTGCGCTCGTGGTGATTTTATCGTCTGTGCATTTTGCAAATTTATCTTTGATATCTTCGATAGTTTTGTTTGCTCTTGAAGTAAAAGCACCAATTTCGTATTCTTCGTCAAATTTACTTAGCCACGACATATTTAATAGTGCAGATAAAATGTCTGATAATGTTGCAGATAAATCTTCGGGATCAATACGCATAAACTGAACTTTTGCTGTTCCATTAGTATCGATCATCTGATGCTCAATTATCTTCAAGGCAAACACCTCTTTTCTTACATTAAAACATCCGAAAGGAGTATCCAACTATCGCTGTTTATATCATCGGAGTAAGAGTCCATACAAATGCACAATTCTTCACTGCGCTCATCAAAACGAACAATGCCGCCTTTAAGTCCATAGCGTTCGAGATAATCTTTCAATACGGCAAATTTTTTCGGCGTGTAAAGGTCAATATCCTGACTATTGCCGGAACGGTCAAATCCGCCCTTTGTTTCAACAATCCAAATCTCGCCTTTTACACCAATAATGTAATCGGGATAGAAATTCTTTTGTTTATCGGAGTTGTCGGCATAAACAATAGAAAGGTACTCATTCCCTTTATCGCCGTTTTTATAAACCCAATCGACACTATCTGCTTTTTCGCAGAACTTTTCAAACTTCCGTTCGGAAGAAGAACGTACTTCCGCCGAGGAAAGGTAGTTTTGATAAACGTTCTTCTTCATTTCAGTCTGCGTCTTGGAAGAACCGTCATAGGTAAACAAGCAGGATTGCGGAATATGGAAGGACACTTTGGTAACATTCTTTATATCAAACTGTAACTGTGCCAATTCTGCTGCCATCGCCTCACGAACGACGTGGCGGAGCAAATCGGCGTTGTTCAGCACAAAAGAATAGACAAGCCTCGGTTCCAAAGCAAGAATTTTACGATTATAGTTAAAATTCTTATCAAAAAGCTTGCGGATAATCGTATTCATATACGAATACTCCATACCGATTTCAAGACCGATTTTACCGATTTTCTGATGATATTCACGACCGTGCTTATGCGTATTTAATGCTTCGGTTACGGCAATTTCATTCATTGTACCCGTTTGAAAGTCAAGAGTTGCCGTTTCGCCGGAAATAGTATGACGAACAATATTTTCATCAAGAATGAAACCCGCTGCCTGTAAGCGTGTTGCGTTTTCGGCTTTGTTGCCACCGACATGGTATTCTTTTTCAAAATACTGAGCTACGGCAAGCAATGCCTTCTGCGGATTACGGGACTGTGTTACCATCGTCCGCTGCTCACTTGTCATCGTAATATCCTTGTATTCATTTTTTAGGAAAACAGTGTATGCGTCCAACGCACCTTTACCGAGATTCATCTTTACGCCCGCCGTGAATTTCTCGTCAAGCGTATAAAGGTAGCAACTGTCTAGCAAATCGCTGCCATAATGCTTTGCTTCCGGCATACGGCGGATACGACCTATGGTCTGAATTTCAAAGGTTTCATCCATATTATCACGGAGCTTTACGAGAATATGTGCTCTCGGACAATCCCAACCCGTAGCAACCGCTTGCTTTATGATAACGGCAGAAGATACGGCATTAGGTTTGTCAATCCCCTCCAAGTTTTCGTGCCTATCGGAGAGCCATACCGCAAGTTGTCCGTTTTCATAGGTCAACCCTTGTGTTTCGAGGTAGCGTTCCACCCCGTCCTGTAAGGTTTCCGATTTATTCGGAATCTGAATCACAATAAGCGGGTTAATATCAGTATCGTTTTGTAAAAATGCTGCACGGAGTTCTCGCTGTTTTGCAAGAGCCTTTTCAAGCAGAAACGCCGTTTGATCCTCCGTTTCGATGGTTTGCGGAAAATCCTGGTTAATGACAAGCATTTTCTTGATAAGTCCTGCTGCAATAACATCTTCTTCGGGAATTTCGATAATTTCCGCTTTCGCTATGCCTTTCGGGGTAGCAGAGCAACGGATAATCTTGTCCGTATGAAAATACTGTATAATTTCATCGGCTTTTATGGTGTTGTTTTGGTGGCTCTCGTCAACGATAATCACAAAACGAATACCGTCATTCAAAGCGTGCTGAATATGCTCTAAAAAGTTGGTGCGTTCGCTGTCTTTAAGGGCGTTGTTACCTTTCTTGGTCAGCTTTTCCCAATTTATAAAGCAACTGTCGTTTTCCTCAAAGCCCGCCGTCATCACATCGGAGAGAAGTTTTGTCTGCGAAGCGTGGATATATTTATCCATTTTCGCTTTACTCTGTTCTTCAAGGTTGCCCTTTCCCGGTGTGAGCCACACAAAGACGGTCTTCGGAAAAGACTGTATATATTGGTGCATAAAGTAGGTCAGAATAATGGTTTTACCACTACCCGTAGGGCTTTTGAGGATAATATCACGAGCTGGTTTTTCCATTGCTTCAAATAACGATTTTACCGCCGCAAGCTGAAATTCTTTCAGTTCCATTCTATTTCCTCCTTCCGTTCGACGGTACATTGCGAACTGATTGTGAAATTTTCTTTTTCATTTCAGGAGACTCAAGTACACTTGTCAGCACTTTGTCCATAACATTTTCTGCCACATTATTGTTAGTCGTTTTGTCGAGCAGTTCTAACTTATGCTGAAAATCAAGCTCGATTTTTTTGATTTCCGATTTAGCGTTTTTACACGCAACTAAATATGTTATAATACTGGTTATTATTGCAGGAATGCACGCTATTAATAAAGTTTTTATAAATTCATCCATAATCAACCCTCCTGCAAATCCCGATAGTAGTAATCGGGAATGATACTGATTTCAATACTGCCCTTTTTCAATGCACGTTCCTGTTCGTCACTTGGTAAAAGATCGTGCCCCATATACAGTTTGCGGCACTTTACAAAGGCGTCGGTATTTGCGATAAATTCGTCAAGTTCTTCTTCGGTCAAGACAATGCCGATCTCGGCATTACCCGTAAAGTTTACGCCATTTTCAAGTTCGACGAGTTCACGTATATGTAAGAGCAGCTCATCCGCATATTCGTAGTACATACGCTCACTTACGGGGATGTAATCGACCTTGTAGTATTTCAACGAAGCGGTGTAACCCTCTTTGTCGATCACACGCTTGATACGCTCATAAGTAACCTCGCGACAAATATTATTCTCATTGTTGGTGCAGAGAATAAATCTGCGGTTGCCACCGTCCTCAGCGTTAGCTTTCATAACAGCATGTCCCGTTGTTCCACTACCTGCAAAGAAATCAAGAACAAAAGGTATTTCAGAAAAATCCATCATTTCAATTGCTCTCTGCACAAGATAGGTTGGTTTTGCGTAGGTAAACGGAGAGGTGCCAAAAAGAGCCTTCAGCTCATTGGCAGCATTCTGATAATTCATTTCTTTTTCGTCCCACAAGGATTTTGCTTTGGTTCTACGTACTTCATCTCCTGCGGCAACATAGTCTTTTTGATAAATATCCCAAACTATATCCGTTCCTCTTTTTACGGGTTTTGCGATAAGATATTCGCCTTCTTTTTCAACCTTTTCTCGACTCCAACGCCAAGTTCCTTTTTCGCCGGTTGACGGTTGGTACGGATAAACTGCAACTGTGTGTTTTTCATCTTCAGTAAGAGATAGAGTTGCATCGTCTGGATTTACATAGAATGGGTAAAACAACTTTGGTCTTTCGGTTGCTCGCCAAAATCCCCCTCGCTGTCTTAAACCAAGTAATCTATATGCCCCCTTTTGGTCAGAAAGGTTATATTCGGAAAGCATATTATCAGT
>CAMFFI010000155.1 GCA_945949625.1 uncultured bacterium
AAATGTAATGTGTATAATAGCGTTATAGTTAATTAGTTTACTAACTAACCATTGAAGCGAAGGAGGTATATCGTTGAATATTAATGCAGATATTGATAAACCGATTTTTCAGCAAATAAGAGAGGGAATAGAAGACGCCATAATTTCCGGAGCTTTTCCCGAGGGCAGTCAGATACCGTCTATTACTGAAATTTCTGTTAATTACAAAATTAATCCTGCTACTGCCCTGAAGGGCGTCAACCTTCTTGTAGAAGAAAATATTGTTTATAAAAAACGAGGTGTAGGTATGTTTGTGTGCGACGGAGCAGTTAACAAACTTATGGAAAACAGGAGAAATGAATTTTATGATAAGTATGTTTCTTCACTTATCAGCGAGGCGAAAAAACTAAAATTATCGGAACAAGACATAAAACAAATGATTGAAAGGGGTTTTGGAAGTGAGTATTGAAATTAAAGGCTTGACTAAACAATACGGCGAAATGACTGCTCTCGACAATGTGTCGCTTGAATTTGAAAAAAATAAAATCTACGGACTTCTGGGCAGAAACGGTGCAGGTAAATCTACATTGCTTAATATTATTACAAACAGAATTTTTAAAACCTCGGGAGAGGTGCTTGTTGACGGAATGAACTCACAGGAAAATGACAAGGCAATTTCACAGATTTACCTGATGAGTGAAAAGACTCTTTATCCCAATGATATGAAGGTCAAGGATATTTTTAAATGGAGTCAGAAGTTTTATCCTGATTTTGACGAAAAAAGAGCATACGAGCTTGCAAAGCTATTTGAACTTGATACAAACAAAAAGGTTAAACAGCTTTCAACAGGCTTTACCTCAATTTTTAAGCTGATAGTTGCTCTTTGCGTTAATACTCCCTATGTTTTCCTTGATGAACCTGTACTGGGACTTGACGCAAATAACCGCGAGCTGTTCTACAAACTGCTTATTGAAAAGTATTCCGAGGAGCCGTTTACCGTTGTTATTTCAACTCATCTGATTGAGGAAATTTCTTCAATAATTGAGCAGGCAATAATTATTGACGGCGGAAAAATTCTTGTAAATTCCTCAAGAGAAGAGCTCTTGCAGTCGGGATATTCCGTATCGGGAAAATCCGCAGATGTGGACAGCTATATTTCCGGCAAAGAAATTATCGGTGAGGATACCTTGGGCGGCTTAAAAACAGCATATGTTATGGGTAAGCCCCGGGCAGATATGCCCGAAAGTCTTGAGGTAACAGCTCTTGACCTGCAAAAGCTGTTTGTCAAGCTTACAAACACAAAGGAGGTAAAATGATGAGGCTGAAAAATTCTTATTTATATCAGTTAAAAGGAAACTTCAAACCGATTACTATTTTTTATTCAATTTTAATTTCACTGACAGTGGTAACATCAATACCGGCGTTAATTCAAGGTGATTCGTTTTTTCAAATGTCAGGCTGGGATTTTGCAATTCTGATTTTTATGTTTGTAATGGGATGTGCTTCTTTTAATGAAGATTTCCCGATGCACCTGCAAAATTCAGTTTCAAGAAAAACATATTTTTCCGCAAAAATATTGTCTGTATTCTGCGTATCGGCAATAATGACGGCTTTATACACAGCGTTTACTTTGGCAGTTCATTTTATTTTTCAATTTTTAATTAAAAATGCCGGAGTAGTTGAAATATCTTCTATGTTTGAACAGTTGTATTTTCACGGTGAGGGAATTTTCAGCTTTTCAATGTATTTCTGGACTGCTCTGCTTATATTTGCTGCGGCTGTGTTTGTTAATATGCTGGGAATGTTTATATCGGGCGTATTTTACAGAACAGGAAAGCTTATGAGAATATTGTTAGCCGCAGGATTTCCGTTGCTTGTTATTATGATACTTCCTTTAATTGATTACACATTTTTCGGCGGAACACTATATGCAGAGATATTTAAGTTTATAGGAAACGTGTTCGGAATTTTTGAGCAGGAACCATGGAAAGCTCTGGTATCATTCAGTGTTTTGACTGTTGTTACAACTGTTGCAGCTTGGCTTGTAATCAGAAAAGCTCCCATGAAAAATAAATAATATTCAATTTATAAGGGCAGTCTTGATGGCTGTCCTTATTTTATAATTTCATTGGTATTGTATATAGGGAAAATATTGCCTTTTTATGATTTTGTTGTTATAATAATTATAATTTTGCTTGTGTTAATAATAATACAAAAATCTTTATAAAGGATATGAAAATATATGGATGCATTAAAACGTGAAAAAATCGGCAGTCAGGTGTACTTTAACACTATTCACGACAGCCGTTTCAAAACAATGAAAATTACAGTAAGCGCCTATGTTCCCTTAGCAAAGGCAACTGCTGCGGAAAACGCTTTGCTTTGCGATATTCTTACACGCTCCTGCAAAAAGTACAACACGCTTGCACTCCTTGAAAAAAAGCTTTTGTCCCTTTACGGAGCAAGCCTTTCATCTTTTGTGAAGAAGTCGGGAGATTCACAGGTGCTGACCTTTTCAATATCAGGTCTTGACGAAAGATATGCCTTTGACCATACAAAAATATCCTTGGAGCTTGCAAAAATTCTCTGTCAGGTGATTTTTCAGCCTAATGTTCAGGACGGAAAGTTTATGCAGTCGGATTTTGACCAGAGCCTTCGTCAATTGCTTGATGTTATGGATTCTGATTTTAACGATAAAAGAACCTATGCTGTTTCAAGGTGTCTTGAAATTATGAACGGCGATTCTCCGGCAGGCATAAAGCGATACGGCGATGCAGAAAGCGCAAAGAAGGCAACTGTTGAAAGCGTCTATTCTGCGTGGGGAAGAGTTTTGAAAACAGCGCGCTTTGAAATAATGTATATAGGCGATACCGACAGCGAAAACGCTAAAGGTATTTTTGCGGAAGAATTTTCAAAAATCAACAGGGAGCCTGTTTTGCTTTCGGATTCACCCTTTAAGTCAGACGGTAATCTGAAATCGGAAATTGAAGAAATGGAGCTTTCCCAGTCAAAGCTTGTAATGGGCTTTGAAACCGCTGTTACCGCAAATGATGAAAATCTTCCTCAAATGATGCTTTTGTCTGCAATTTTAGGCGGAACTCCCAGCTCTAAGCTTTTTACAAATGTCAGAGAAAAACAAAGTCTTTGCTATTACTGTATTTCACGTCACAACCGCACAAAAGGTTATCTTATTATTGAAAGCGGTGTTGAGGGAGAAAATCTTGAAAAAGCAAAAAATGCAATTCTTACAGAGGTTGACCAGCTTTATAAGGGAAACATAAGCGATTTTGAGATAGAGTCTGCAAAGCTTGCCATGATAAACAGCTATAAATCAATTACCGATACGGTTTCAGGTATTGAGTCGTGGTATATGACAAGAATTTGCGATAATAAAATTGATACGCCAAGTCAAATGGCTGAAAAAATACAGGCTGTTACAAAGGAACAGCTTGTAAATATAGCAAAGAATGTAAAGCTTGATACAATATATATGCTTAAAAACAAGGAATGATAAAAATGAGTAATATACAGGAAATTAAAAGCCTGCGCGCAGGTGATAAATACTATAAAATAAATCATAAATCGGGACTTACAATTTATGTTTACCCGAAAGAGGGTTACAGCTCCGCCTATGCGATTTTCGGAACAAATTACGGCAGTATAAATACAACCTTTTCCGTTGACGGAGGAGAAAAAATTACTGTCCCCGACGGAATTGCTCATTATCTTGAGCATAAGCTATTTGAAAGTGAAGACGGCGACGCCTTTACACGCTATGCAAAAACGGGCGCAAGTGCAAATGCTTTCACAAGCTTTGAAAAAACCTGCTATCTTTTTTCCTGCTCAGACAGCTTTCAGGAAAATCTTGAAATATTGCTTGATTTTGTTCAAAGTCCCTACTTTACCGCCGAAACGGTTGCAAAGGAGCAGGGGATTATCGGGCAGGAAATCAAAA
>CAMFFI010000156.1 GCA_945949625.1 uncultured bacterium
ATAGCCGTTAAATAAGCCCTAAACAGCGGTGTTTAGGGCTTTCCTCGTCCGATTTTTCTGCCGTATTTTCACTTGGCTCACTGTTTCTGCACCCTCGTTCTCCTGTGTAGCCGTCAGTTTAGGAGTCAAAACACATACCTTTTTTCATAATATGTAGGAAAACAATACAAAAAATCAGTTTGTTCGCTTGAATTGTTTTTGTCGGATTTTAGCACATTATATTCAAAATGTTCCTTTTAGTAAATGTTAAAAAGCTGATTCCCATTTAATTGAGAATCAGCTTTTAGGAAAAATACTATAAAATTATTATTTATAATTCGGGAGTAAATGAAAGATTACTCCTCTGCTGTTTGTAATGTTTTTTATTACTCGATAAGACCGCTTTCTTTTAGAAGAATTTCAATATCCGTACCTTCAACTTTTTTAAGCAAAATCTTTACGAACTCCTTTTCCATAAGCGAAAGCTTAACATCGGTAATCGGTTTTTTATCAATAGCGTAGTAGCAGGCACGGAGAAGCTCACGGACATCATATTTACTGCCCCAAACCTCAGGAACACCGCGGTCAACATCAAGGAGAGTATAAACAGATTCCATACCGGTACGCATTGAATATTCTATCGTGAATATTGTGTCACGGGGAGTTTCTGCAAACTGACCGAGGAAAGCAAAGTTTACAGCGCCGTCAGGTACAACCTTTGGACGGTCCTCGTTCTTTCTCGGCTGGAAAAAGGCGTTAATGAACGGCATAAAGCAGGTTGTGGTGTTGCAGGCATTCTTTGCAAGTTCATCAATTTCTGCATCAGGAATACCGATATGATACAGCCACTCACGGCATACCTCCTCGCCTGTGCAGTCACGCATTGCCTTTTTAACATAATTACCTTCTTTGTTTGTGCTCAAAGCATAAAGCCAAATCAAAACAGTGTCTTTATCCTGTGACTTAAACTGAGGCTGACGGTTGATTGTCCACGACAGATACCAGTTATCCATACTGTCTTTAACAGTAACAATACCACCTGTGGTAACCTTTCCCTCGCGAGGATCCCTCTTGCAAATGTTGATTATGTGTTGAATAATTTCTTCGTTAGATGTTGCAACAGTAGCGCTCATCCAGTTTGTTTCTTCAATATTGGTGCAGAAATTATCGGGATTACCGAACTCACCGTGCTCAGCCTGCTTTGCAATGTTTTTCCATAAATCCCATGACTCGCCTGTACCGTTTTTAGCTTTTGTAAGGTCGGGAGCGTGTGTTTGGTCGCCGTAGCAGGAAGTGTCGGTACAACAACCGTTTGTAATAAACACAAGGTCATCCTCAACTAAATCTATTGTTTGCTCCTTGCCGTCTTTAATAAACACAATCTGCCTTGCAATCTTTTTGTCGCCTACGGTGTCGATAATAACATTTTTTACATCCATACCGTACTCGATTGTAACGCCGTGGTTTTCAAGGTATTTTACCAGTGGCATAATCAAGCTTTCATACTGATTATACTTTGTGAAGCGAAGAGCGCTGAAATCAGGAAGTCCATCAATATGATGAACATAACGGCACAGATAACGTTTCATCTCAAGCGCACTTGACCAACGCTGAAATGCAAACATAGTCTGCCAGTAAAGCCAGAAATTTGTTGACCAGAATGAATCCGGCAGAACCTCCGAAATTTTCTTACCTTCAAGAGCCTTTTCAGGTGTAATAAACAACTGCGAAAGAGCCATTGCAGATTCTTTATCAAGTGCGAATTTTTTATCTGTATGAGCGTCTTCTCCGCGGTTTACAGAGGCTCTGCACAGAGAATAGTTTGGATCGTGCTTGTTGAGCCAATAGTACTCGTCAAGAACGGAAACCTCGGGATTTTCCAAAGAAGGAACATCTCTGAACATATCCCACATAACCTCAAAATGGTTATCCATTTCTCTGCCGCCGCGCATATAAAAGCCTTTTGTAACATCCTTTCGTCCGTCACAGCTTCCGCCGGCAAGCTCTAACTTTTCAAGAAGGTGGATATGCTCACCCTTCATCTGACCGTCACGCACCAGATAAAATGCTGCTGTAAGACCGGCAAGACCGGTGCCGATAATATAGGCGGATTTTTTGTCAACATCCTTTGGCTTTTCGGGATGTGCAAAGGATTCATAGGTTCCTGCTGAATAATACATAAAATTTACCTCCAAATTTTTATTTTGTAATTTCATTATATTATTTTCCTGTAGATTAACAATAAACAGAAAAATACCCGTGATAAAAAATCTATCACGGGCAAAAAACTGTTAAAAATTTTATCAAATTTCACTTTTTGATAAAGGTTTATCTATTCTGAACCTTTCAAGCGCATCTGCAAAGGTATCCTGTACAACTAACGCAAGCTTGCTGATAAGCTGTTCGGGGTTTTCTTTCATATCATTTTTAATCCAGTCAAGCATCAAGCCGACAAAAGCATAGGAATATACTGATGCAATAAATTCCTTGTCTTCCTGACGAACGGTCATATCGACAGACTCTTCTTCCACAACTTTCAGCAAAAGATTATCAATAAGAGGTTTGAGATACCTTTCTACCTGTTCACGATCAACACAGCGGTAAACATTCATAATGAGCGGCTTATTTTCACGCACTGTATAGAAAATCTGAAGCATACCCTCCTGCCAGGTATCGTGCGTTGTGTTTTCTTTTATTACTTTAGCGGCTTCCTGAAGGCAAGCCCACTCAGCAAGGTCATATATATCTTTAAAATGATAATAAAAGGTCATTCGGTTAATACCGCAATCATCTGTAATATCATTGATAGTTATTTTGTTTAACGGTTTCTTTAATAGCAGATTTTTTAAAGATTGAGCTAAAGCCTTTTTTGTTATTTGTGACATAAAAACCCCCCGTTTCATTCACAAAATAATATTTACCAATTACAATATAGCATATTTTTAAAATTTTATCAATGGAATTCATTTTCTGACAGAAATAAAAAGACAGCTGACAAGAACCATCAGCTGCCTTTTATGTTATATAAATTTATGAATTAAGCAATTTTTCTGTTTGCCTCTGCTGCTCTGAGAAGGGCGTCCTTATAATTCTTTTGGTCTGTGAAGATTTCATTCTTATAAGGATTCTTCTTTTGTTCAACAGAACGCTTGATAATAGCAGCGAGTATGCAAACATTAGCAACAAGTGCAATTATTGAAATAACTGCCTGTGCCTTTGGATTAGCGGCACCTACTGTTTCAGGATTGATGCCCTGAACCATCATTGAGGTTGTGTAGCCCTCAGGATATACAGAGGAAAGCACTGAGAATTTGCTGTCGTCCAGAAATAGTGGGAATACCTGTGCATACATACACCAAAGAGCAAGGGTGTTGGCACGGTTTTGAATCCAGCCGCCTCTGTTCCAAAATGCGTTTGCAAATGTCGGAGCAAGAAGAAGAGCAAGACCACAGTACCAAGAGTGTGACGGAAGATTATTATAAGTATATTCAAAGTTCCACAAATCGTATGCAAGGATATAGCACCAAGTCATATCCGGCCAAAGCATATCATGCTTGTTCTTTGAGGTATAAATACCCCACCAGCCTGTCATACAGAAAATGTTGATGATACCGGCAATACCGTTAAGCCAGTTCCACCAGCCGCCGTAAATCCAAACATTTTCACTGGACAGCCACCAGCCGCCTGTAAATCCGCCTTTGATAGCTGATTCAAAGTCAGATGCCACTGCGATAAGAATATTGATTGCAACAATGGCAAAGGGAAATACCTTAAACCATTCCTTCTTGCCTATGCCCCATTTGTACTTAAGCATCATAAAGCCTATACAGCCTGCTGTTGCCGCATAAAGCTTGGCATAATGGAACCAACCGTTCATATAAATATGAGTCTGGTTATTCAGTGCCCATTCTGCACCATTTGCTGCACAGATATAGATTGCGATGAA
>CAMFFI010000157.1 GCA_945949625.1 uncultured bacterium
ACCGCCTGAGCTCCTAATGGGTTAGCTTCAAAAGGAGAGCCTGTGCTGTGATGCATACTTCCGCAGTTTGTAACAAGGTCGTTATGGTTAATTTCATAGCCGAAGGTTTTTGAAAGTCTTTTGTCAAATAATTTAGCAATTTCGTTGTTTCCCTTGTATAAAAAGCCTATCATATACACTGCTCCTTTCAAAGATGTTGCTATTATTTTAAACTTTCTTTGTGAACCGTTAAGAATAGTTATATGAATTTTTGTTGAAAATAATACAACGGGGCAACTTGAAGTTGCATCCAATTCGGGCAGACAGGTTTTGAAAATAATAAAGCTTTAGTTCCCGAGTTTTAGGTTGCAAAAAACTTTGTATGGTTCAAATTAACTTGAAGTTGCATCCAATTCGGGCAGACAGGTTTTGAAAATAATAAAAGGCAATCCCCGAAGGAATGCCTTTTAAAGATTACAGGTTAAGTTGTCTGGAAAACTCAGCGGCTTTATCCTGAAGTTCTGCGAAGGTTCTTATATCGTCATTATTTAAAAGCTTTTTCCTTACTTTATCCGGCAAGGTGTTAAAATACTCCTGACCGGAAAGGTTCTGGTCCAGCAAGTCGCTTAAACAAAGATATTCGTCTTCCGTAAAATCACCCCCGTTTATGAGATTTGATTTTTGCTCAGGCTGTTTACAAAGCTCTGCATTTCTTTTTTTGAATTAATACAGTGGGTTTTGTCGATTATATCCTGTTGTTTTTCTATTGAAAGGTTAGAAAAAACCGCCATTGCGTCTGTATTTTTCGCAAGCGCCATTCCGAAACCCATTGGAAGCTCATCTAATAAATTCATAATTTCACCCCGTATATAGTGTTTGAAAATATCATTTGATTATTGTAGAAAATAATTGTAAGTCGAGTGCCTCGACACGCAATTCGGGCAGTAGGGACAACCCTTGCGGTTGTCCTAAAAAATTACAAAATAATCGGGCAGACAGCCTGATATTGCAAAACCTATTTTTCCCGACTGTTTCGCCCAAGTTACCGGTAAAGTTGGAAATTTGAGTGCCTCGACACGCAATTCGAGCAGACAGCCTGATATTGCAAAACCTATTTCCCCGACCGTTTCGCCGAAGTTACAGGTAAAACAAAAAGCCTGCAAAAAGCAGGCTTAAAAAGAAAATATTAGTTTTAAAAATTAATCCTTATTGCGTATTTCCCGTAATATTTTGTCGATTTCATCCTCGGCGCTTGCTTTGACGTCCGTATGATTGTCGGATGAGTATTTGTCAAAGAAATCGTCGCTACCGTCAGAGTGTTTATCGGCTTGCGTTCTGCTTTCGGGAGATTTCGGCGATGATTTTCTTACAGGCGCGGGAGATTTTTTTTCATTTAAAGGCTTTTTAACAGCCTGAGCCTTATTTGCTGTTTTTACAGGCTCTGTTTCATCTATGTCAAGGTCAACGTCCAATGGAGCCTCAGGACCTTTTTCTTTTGAGCCGAAGAACATATCGCCGAAAAACAATCCAAAAATACTTGCGGCAAGATAAATGGCAACAAAGATTATGTTGTTTGTACTAATGCCGTTGTATATGAGCATACTGGGAATATAAATTATCGGTGCAACCAATGAAAAGAAGAAGTCTATTCCGTGTTTTTTGCCGTAAATTACAGAGCATACAATTGCAGTCAGCGGAAAAATCACGTCATAAGTTACAGGGTGCTGTTGAGTTCCTGTGCCGTTGAGTACAAAAATCAGCGGTACAAACATATATACCAATAAAATTACCAATGCATAGGGAACATATCTTTTAATCATTGATACCATAATAAATACCTCTTTAATCTTGATTAATATTCATTATATATGTTTTATCGGTGAAAATCAAGGAGTAAAAAGTTTATTTTTCATAAAAGATATTTATACTAAAATCTAACTGAAAGTCTTAACATCTGTTGCGCAGAATTTTTCATAACTTCAATTAGAATTAGCATAAAATTTACATAAATTCTATATTTGGTCAATTGACAATAGGAGCTAAAAGGTTTAAAATTATAATGCTGTATAATGGTTTGCAGAGAATTTTTAAGAAAAGTGAGGCGAAAAAAATGGACGCAGACGGTAATAAAGGCACACCGGGGCGAAGTTGCTGTATAAATGAATGTTTCGGCTTGTGTCAGAGCGTTCATTTTGTTTTGCTTTAGCATACTTTGCTTTGTGTCTTTACTCCCGAAATATTAATCAGGGCTTGCCCGAAAAGGAGGAAAGATTATGGAGAAAACCCAAGTAACACTTACAGAAACAATTAAATCATTGCTTGATGACAAAAAGTATTCTACCCTGCGAGATGTTCTTGAAACTATGAACCCCGTAGATATTGCGGAGCTTTTTGAAGAGCTTCAGGATGAAAAAGCGCCTATCCTTTTCAGATTGCTGCCAAAGGAGCTTGCGGCAGACGCTTTTGTTGAAATGGATGAGGAAACCCAGGAATTTTTAATTCATGGCTTTTCAGACAGTGAGCTTAAAGAAGTAGTTGACGAGCTTTTCGTGGATGATGCCGTTGACATCATCGAGGAAATGCCCGCAAACGTAGTAAAGCGTATTTTAAGGCAGGCGGACCTTGATACAAGAAAAAAGATTAATGAGCTTTTAAAATACCCCGACGACAGTGCAGGCTCTATTATGACAACAGAGTTCATAAGCCTGCGTCCGTCAATGACTGTTGAAGAGGCAATAAAGCGTATTCGCAGAACCGGCGTTGACAAGGAAACAATATACACCTGTTATGTAACCGATAATCTGAATAAGCTTATAGGAATTATGACGGTTAAAACCTTGCTTTTGTCAGATGAAAATGAACGTGTTAAGGATTTAATGGAGGATAACGTAATTTCCGTAAATACCCTTGATGACCAGGAAGAGGTTGCACAGCTTTTCAGCAAATATGATTTTCTGGCACTGCCGGTAGTTGATACGGAAAACCGCCTTGTAGGAATTGTAACCATTGACGACGCTATGGACGTTCTTGAAGAAGAGGTAACGGAGGATATTGAAAAAATGGCTGCCGTTATGCCTTCTGATAAGCCGTATATGAAAACCAGCGTTTTCGGCTTGTGCAAAAAACGTATTCCGTGGCTTTTGATACTGATGGTTTCTGCAACCTTTACAGGTGCTATTATTACGAGCTTTGAAAATGCCCTTGCGGCTAATATGGCGTTGTCTGCTTTTATTCCTATGCTTATGGATACGGGCGGTAATGCGGGAAGTCAGGCATCGGTATCTATTATCCGTGCAATATCTCTTGGAGAGGTTGATTTTAAAGATATTATAAAGGTTATGTGGAAGGAATTCAGGGTTGCGCTTATATGCGGTATAATTCTTGCCTGTGCAAACTTTGTAAAGATTATGCTTATCGACTTCCACGCAACACCGTTTGAACAGGCTGTTCCTGTTGCGGCAGTGGTATGCCTGACAATGCTTACGGCTGTAATAATTGCAAAGCTGATAGGATGTTTTCTGCCTCTGCTTGCACACAAAATAGGCTTTGACCCTGCGGTTATGGCAAGTCCGCTGATTACAACCATTGTTGACGCACTTTCACTGCTTGTTTACTTCCAGTTTGCAACACATCTGCTGATGGGAATGTAAAACTGTTAAAACCACAGAGGTTGACTTAAAACTGAATATATAAAAAATAGCTGAATTAAACCGTAGTATATAAAACGGTTTGATTCAGCTTTATTTAATTATAAATTATAGCAGTAAAAAGTCGAGTGCCTCGACACGCAATTCGTGCAGACAGTTTGTACTGACTGTAACCTTTTATGCCCGAGCGCAGCCAAGCAATTTCCTATAATGTAAAAAATCGAGTGCCTCCACACGCAATTCGTGCAGACAGTTTGTACTGACTGTAACCTTTT
>CAMFFI010000158.1 GCA_945949625.1 uncultured bacterium
GCCTGCGCCGTTGCCCGCGTCGACAACAATCTTAAAGCCTTTCAGCGGATGCTCATAATCCTCGGCATTTACCTCTTTCTTTATTATATTGCATAGATTTTCGGCATATCTGCTCATATAGTCAACATTTTCAACGGTACCGCCCTGTAAAGGCTCAATTTTTTGATTATCCTGGGCAAACTGAAGAATTTCAATAATATCAGCAGCTTCAAGTCCTCCGTCTTTTGTAAAAAACTTCAGACCGTTTCTGTTAAAGGGATGATGACTGGCGGTAATTTCAACAGCACCGTCACAGTCTAAATCAACTGTGGTCATAAACATTGAAGGAGTAGAGGCAAGTCCGCAGTTTAAAACTCTTGCGCCGGTTTTTACAAATTCGTCCACAACAATAGCGGCAATATGCTCTCCCGTTATACGACTGTCACGTCCCACCGAAAGCAAAAGCTCCGTCGGCTTTTTATTTATATTTTTACAAAGCCAGCTAATAAACCCCTCTGCCGAGCCTTTAACAACTTCATCTGTAAGATTTACGTCCTGTCCCTCTACACCTTGACAGGCAACTCCTCTTATATCTGTTCCACTTTGCAAATGGCTGTAAAACTCATTAAGCATAATATAAAGTCCCTTCTGTAATAAATAATATAAAGCATCAGATTAAAGCTGAATTGACGCTCCAAACTTAATTCATATTATATAACATAACAAAAAAATAAACAAGATAAAGAATTTTTAAGTTTGTGAGAAATTAATATAAATATTAAAACCAGAATATAAATAGCAATTATTTTCACTAAACAAAAATTAAAAAATGAGATATTTGCTGATTTCAAAATTCACTCATTGGTAATTTTACATAAAATTTAACATTGACTTTTGGAAGAAATTTACATTGAAATTGCATATTACACAAAATAATTATTAATTTTTTGTTGACATTTTCAAAAACTACGCTATAATAATAATCGACAAGTCAATAGTCCGCTTGTCTATTGGCAATAATAAGGTTGTCAATATTCATCAATTGCCAAATGGTAAATGGCGCACAAAAAATTTTTATTTTTAAGGAGGATTTGTCATGACACCAATCTTAAGTTTACATGACATCGACGTGTCAAAATTCCTCGCCGTGCTTGATACCTGCAAGGGCAACGTATATCTCGTAACGCGCGAGGGAGATCATCTTAATCTCCGCAGCAAGCTTTGTCAGCTGGTTGGCTTAACACAGCTTATTGAAGGCGGCAAAATTGCAGAGGCGTATATCGTTTGCGAAAATAAAGAGGATGAAAGTAAGCTTTTCAGATTCAACTTGCTTGGTGACACAGGCGACGCTGAGGTATAAAAGCTTACAGCAACTAAGATTTCTACGTTTTTTCACGTTAATTTCAAAACTTCTAAATCCAAAAACGGCCATCTGAAAAGATGGTCGTTTTTGGTTTATTCTTTACTTTATTAGAAAATGCTGTGAAACGGTGGGGCAAAACAGGTTTCGCAATAAATCTGCATGCTCGAATTTCGGTTTTAATATTGATTTATCATTAAATAAGTGATATTATAACATTTAGTGTTTATAACACAGGTCTGTTCGCAAAATCCAGACCATAAAAAAATACTACGGAGGCATTTAATATGACCAAAAAACACACAACCATTTATTTGGTGCAGGGTGCTGTAATTGCAGCTCTTTATGCTGTACTTACCATTTTGCAAAACGTACTTATCCCCGGCTCTGCCTCTATGGCGGTGCAATTTCGAGTTTCCGAGGTGCTGACGGTGCTGGCACTGTTCACGCCCGCAGCCGTACCGGGACTGTTCGTGGGATGTATTATTGCAAACATCAGCTCTATTGCCGCATTGGGACCGTACGATATGATATTCGGCTCCTTGGCAAGCTTATTTGCAGCACTTTTAATGTATGCTCTGCGAAATCTTCGCATCAAGGAAATCCCCTTTCTTGCCGCATTAATGCCTGCGCTTATGAATGGTATTTTTGTTGGATTTGAAATCGAGTTTTTCTTTGTAGAAGGAGGATTCCACTTTGGTGATTTTCTTTTTCAGGGAGCATTAGTTGCTCTGGGAGAGCTTGCTGTTGTTTTTGTTTTGGGTATTCCATTTGCAAAAATTATAGAAAAAACAAATCTGAAAACGCTTTTACAGCCGTAACAAAAGTCAAAGCCTGCTGCGATTAGTGCAGCAGGCTTTATTTTTGCTTTATCGGAAACTGTCAAAATACAGTCCGGCATTACATTATGTTTCTGTATTACGTTATCTTATCTGATTAGTAAAGTCCGACAGCTTATTTTTCATCGGTAAAATCAAATTCATCTTTATATCTGTCCTTGAAAATTTTAAATACAGCATTTAAAGTTTCTTCGTCATCAACACCAATGTAATTTTCGTTTTCATCGTCAAGGCTTTCAATTTTTAAAATTACAACCTCGTCGTTATCTTCAACATTTTCCATAAGAACAATGTATTCATCGCCCTCATATTCGATTGTATCAAGAAATTCAAACTCAACATCATTACCCTCATCATCGGTAAGCACAATTATACTGGCCTCCTCCTGAATATCAGGTGTAAAATCCTCGTTATTAAGCATATTTTTCACTCCTTAAAGCATATTATAATATTTATCGTGCTATTAGATTACATTATTTTTTATGAAAATGCAACTGTTTTTAAATAATACATAAAATAAAATTACAAATTATTGAAAATCACTGTCAATCTTATGTTGCTTTTGGACCAAATCCTCCAGTGTAATGCTGTCAACCACATTGGAAATTGCTTTTGCTATTTCCTTCCATACAAAGCTTGTAACGCATTTATCCTCTTTTTCACAAAAGCTGTCATCTTCCGCACAGGCAACAGGAGAAAGACTTCCCTCGGCACAGCGCAAAATCATTCCCACAGTATAATCCTTAGGCTGTTTTGTTAATTGATAGCCTCCGTTTGAGCCTCTCACGCTTTTTACATAACCGGATTTATTCAGCAGTGTAATAATCTGTTCAAGGTATTTTTCGGAAATATTCTGCCTTTCCGATATGGTTTTTATTGATACGTTTTCGCCCTTTGAATAAAGCGCCAAGTCAAGCATTATCCTTAAAGCATAGCGGCCTTTTGTTGAAATTTTCAAAATCCCACCTCTTTTAATATTTAATAACGCCTAATAATCTGTGAACAGCATACGCTGAAGGCTTTACCAAATACCCAGAATATGCTGCATAATAAGGCTTACAGCAGCTATGCCAACCCAACAGCAAAATCCCATAAATATAGGCTTTAAGCCTGTTTTGATAAGCTTTACAATGTTTGTGTTAAGTCCTATTGCAGCCATAGCCATTATAATAAAGAATTTGCTGAGCTCTTTAAAGGGGTTAAAAAATTCATTCGGAACTCCCAAGGAGGTAGCAATTGTTGTAATTATTGATGCGGCAACAAAAAACAATATAAAGAACGGGAATATTTTTTTCATACTAACTTTTGCAGAGCCGGAATTTTTTTCTTTTCTTGTTCTTACAAAAGCAAGCACCAGTGTAATGGGTATAATTGCAAGGGTTCTTGTTAATTTAACAATCGTTGCAGTGTCAAGGGTATTGCTTCCGTGAATACCGTCCCATGCAGCAGCAGCCGCAGTTACCGAAGACGTATCGTTTACAGCCGTTCCTGCAAAAAGTCCAAAGCCGTAATCAGAAAGTCCCAGAACGCCGCCTAAGGTTGGAAAAATCAACGCTGCTATAACATTAAAAAGAAAAATAACCGAAATTGACTGTGCTATTTCTTCGTCGTCTGCGTCAATTACAGGAGCTGTTGCCGCAATTGCAGAGCCGCCGCATATGCTGGAACCAACGCCTACAAGAGTAGATATTTTTGACGGTATTT
>CAMFFI010000159.1 GCA_945949625.1 uncultured bacterium
CTTTTCAACGCGGCGATTGTCCAGCTTTGAGATATGAACCATACCGTCCTTGCCGGGAGCTATCTCAACAAATGCGCCGAAATTCATTATGCGGACAACCTTGCCCTTGTAAATCGCGCCAATCTCGGGCGGATTTACTATCGTGTGGATAACCTGAATGCAAGCATTTGCCTTTTCAAGGTCGGTGCCGCAAACAAATACGTTGCCGTCATCGTCAATATCAATCTTGCACTCAAAGTCCGCGCAAAGTTTCTGAATAATCTTGCCGCCCTTGCCGATAACATCGCTGATTTTGTCGGCGGGAACTTTTGTCGAAAGCATTTTCGGAGCGTACTTGCCGACTGTTTCGCGAGGTTCGGGAATAGCTTTCAGCATAACCTCGTCAAGGATATAATCACGCGCCTTGTGAGTTTTCTCAAACGCGCTCTTGATAATTTCGGGAGTCAGTCCGTCAATCTTCAAATCCATCTGAATTGCGGTGATACCGTCGTGAGTACCCGCAACCTTGAAGTCCATATCGCCGAAGAAGTCCTCAACGCCCTGAATATCAACCATTGTCATCCAGCGCTCGCCCTCTGTAATAAGTCCGCAGGAAATACCTGCAACAGGAGCTTTAATGGGAACGCCGGCGTCCATAAGAGCAAGTGTAGAACCGCAGATAGAACCCTGTGAGGTTGAACCGTTGGAAGAAAGAACCTCTGAAACAAGTCTTAATGCATAAGGGAATTCTTCAACTGACGGAATAACAGGAACCAATGCGCGCTCAGCCAAAGCACCGTGACCGATTTCACGTCTGCCGGGACCTCTGCTGGGCTTTGTTTCACCAACAGAGTAGCTTGGGAAATTGTAGTGGTGCATATATCTTTTTTCATCCTCACCGTCAATACCGTCAAGGAGCTGCTTGTCCGATACAGGTCCTAATGTTGCAACTGTAAGAACCTGCGTCTGTCCTCTTGTAAAAAGACCTGAGCCGTGTACTCTCGGAAGCACCGATACCTCGGAAGCCAAAGGACGAATATCGTCCATACCTCTGCCGTCAACACGCTTCTGCTCGTCTAAAAGCCAGCGGCGAACAATGAACTTCTGTGTTTTATAAAGACATTCATCAATTTTAGCCTCGCTGTCAGGATAAATCTCGTCGAATTTCTCGTGAACGGCCTCATAAATCGGTGCAAGTCTTTCATCTCTTACTGTTTTATCGTCTGTATCAAGTGCAGCCTTAACATCTTCTTCTGCAAAAGCCTTGATAGCCTCAAACATTTCGTGGTCAGGCTCGTTGCTTGGATAAGTGAACTTGTCCTTGCCGATTTCAGCCTGAATACCCTTGATAAATTCAATAATTTTCTGGTTAGCCTGATGACCAGCCATAATAGCGTTATACATAACATCGTCGCTTACGCAGTTTGCGCCTGCTTCAATCATTGCAATTCTGCTGTCGGTTGAAGCAACGGTTGTAGCCATCTGGGACTTTTCCTTCTGCTCCTGTGTAGGGTTAATGATAAATTCGCCGTCAATATAGCCTACCGAACAGCCTGAAATAGGGCCGTTCCAGGGAACATCTGAAATTGAAATTGCAATTGAAGTACCAATCATTGCCGTAATTTCAGGTGAACAATCAGGGTCAACCGCCATAACCGTACATACAACGGAGCAGTCATTTCTCATATCCTTCGGGAACAAAGGACGGATAGGTCTGTCAATAACACGGCTTGTTAAAATTGCCTTTTCGGTAGGTCTGCCCTCACGCTTTAAATAGCTGCCGGGAATTTTTCCGACGGAGTAAAGCTTCTCCTCATAATCAACTGAAAGAGGGAAAAAGTCAACTCCCTCTCTTGGCTTTGCAGAAGCGGTAACTGCCACGTGAACAACTGTCTCGCCGTAGTGAATAAGGCAGGCGCCGTTTGCAAGCTGAGTCATTTTACCGGTTTCAACCTTTAAAGGTCTGCCGGCAAATTCTGTTTCAAATACTTTGTACTTGTCAAAAATCATTGGTTTATTCATAAAAAATCCTTTCCGAAAGCAACGCTTTCATTACTATATTTAACAGGATTTTTTTACATTGTCTTAGCAATAAAACCGGCTGATATACTCGTATTTTCAACAAATATCAACTCGTTTTACCGCTAAAGTACCAACATAAAAAAACCTGTAAAAAACGCAACATAGGGCAAACGGATTCCCGCCTGCCCTAATTTTCAACAAATTACTTACGAATACCGAGTCTTGAAATAATTGAACGGTATCTTTCGATGTCAACCTTAACAAGATAGTTGAGAAGGCTTCTTCTCTGACCGATCATTTTAAACAAACCTCTGCGGCTGTGATGATCCTTTTTATGAACCTTTAAGTGCTCGGTTAAGTCGTTGATTCTTTTTGTAAGCAATGCAATCTGAACCTCAGGAGAACCTGTGTCGCCTTCGTGAGTTGCATATTCAGCCATTATAGCCTGCTTTTCTTCTTTTAACATTTATATTCCACCTTTTTAAAAATTTACCCGTTCAATCTCAGGGAAGGGCTGTGAAATTCCGCATTACGGCTTGTTCCCTAATCCGAGAAAGGGGCATAACAATTGAATTATAGCACAGCTCTCAAAAAAAGTAAAGTAGAAAAGTTAATTTTTAAAAAATCATTTTTCGTCCTTCTGCCTTTTTTCCATTAGCATATCCGTCAGCTCTTTTTTATCTTCCTTGTTCAAAAGCCTGTAATTTATCAAAAAGAACTTTTCATCCTTTGAAAGATTGTTAAAGAACTCCCTGCTACCTGGGAAATAACCCGTATCCGAAGCACCGGTTTCCTTACGTTTTTCACCTGTCAAAAGCTCTTCAATGGAAACATTGAATATTTTTGCAAGCTTAATGGTGGTTTCGTGATTGGGCTCGGTTTTCCCTGTTTCGTAGTAGCTGTAGGTTGAGCGGTCAATATTTAAAATATCCGCAACCTGCTGTTGAGTAAAATCGTTGCAATTTCTTATGCGTTTTAAACGCTGTCCAAGTGTTTCTTGATTTTTCATATCCACAATTAAATACCTCTTCATAATAAAGAATTTGTTGATTATATTATAAATGGTTCTTATTTTTGTGGATTATATTGTGAAATATAATCACTGATATGTGTTATAATGTTTAATTCTGTACCTCACAAACCCAATATGCCCTATTATCTGAAAAATATTATGCACAATTGGTATTGAAAAATGCGAAACTTTAATATATAATATTGTAGTATCAAAATTTTAATCCTTGCTGGTGTAGCTCAGTTGGTAGAGCATCTCACTCGTAATGAGAAGGTCACGTGTTCAAGTCACGCCACCAGCTCCAAAACGGGAGTTTATTCTCCCGTTTTTTTCTTTTCCGTTTAAAACACTTACATTTCAGCGCATTATCCTTTTTAAAACAACGTACAAAATAATGCTTTACTCAGCTAAAGCGCCGCTTATTATTTTTGAAAATTCAATACCGTCTGACAGCTTAAGGTGCTTTATTTTAAAGCGCCTTTTATTTTCGCTGTAAGCGTATAAATATATGTTGCAAAGGTTTCTGTGTTTTTGAAAAATGCTTTGGGTGATTTTTACTCCTTGAATTTTTTTAGCCGGAATAAGCGTCTTTGTAAAGCTCAGCCTTTTGTAAAAGGAAATAACCGCTTTTTTGCCGTCGGTATATATAAAGGCTCGCTTAAAGGCAAAAATCCTCATTGCAAACAGTACGGCAAGCATTATAAATGCAAACAAAATCAAAGGGAAAAAGGGCAGAATATCAAGATTTAAGAAATATCCACCTATACATCCAAGGCTTAAAAGGGAAATCCAGAACATAGGAAAGTATAAATAAGACCTTTGCGAATACTTAGCAGGCTTTGCA
>CAMFFI010000160.1 GCA_945949625.1 uncultured bacterium
CCGTGAGTTGTATTGCCCTCTCTTACTACTATAACATAACCTGCTGCGTAGTTTTTAAGAAGTAATGAATCGGCAACAACACCAATCGGCGGTGAATCAAAAACTATATAATCGTACTCTTCATTGACTTTTTTAACCAAATCAGCAAAAGCCGAGGAGCATATAAGCTCCGAAGGATTGGGCGGTATTGTTCCTGATGTCAAAATATCAAGATTCGGAATTACATCACGCTCAATTGCGTCATCAAATGTTGCCATTCTTCCGATAATGTCAGATAAGCCAGCGGAATTATCCAATTTGAAAATATTATGAATATTCGGTCTGCGTAAATCACAGTCGATTAAAATTACCTTTTTATTTAACTTAGCAAAGGATATTGCAAGATTTGACGATGCGGTACTTTTACCGTCACCCTTTGAAAAGCTCGTTACTATAATAGCCTTCTGCTCTGTTGCTGATAAAGAAAACATAATATTTGTTCTTGCAGATTTATAAGCCTCAACTATTGCAAATTTGCTTTTATCGCTCATAACCGTTTTTGAATCAGAAGCTTTTTCTTTTTTGTTTTTAAAAAGTTTTATTTTCATAAATCAGCTACTCCTATCGTTCAAAGTCAACAACTTCTGCAAGAACCGGAATTCCGTACATTTTAAACAAATCATCGTCAGGCTTAATTGTGGTATCAATAATATCAAGGAATAAGGAAATAAGTATCGAAAGCACTAATCCGCCCAAAAAGCCAAACATTACATTCTTCTTTATATCAGGTGACGACGGTGATGTCGGAACGCTTGCAGGCTTAATCACATCAACCTGACCGGCTTTATATACGTCCATAAAAACCTCGGGTGCCACATTACATACATTCTTTGCTACATCAGCCGCCTTTTGAGGGTCATTACAGGACACTGTAAGGCGCAGAAAGTTTGTTTCATTTTCACTGGTTATGCTTAATGAACAGCCCTCCAATACAGATGTCATCTGCGGGGAATTCATAAACAATACCGTACAGAAATCTGCAAGCTTTGCAGACGTGGACAGGTCGCTGTCCCAAACTCTCTGGTCAGTGCTTGAGGTTGTTTCCTCTGTGGGAGTTTGATTACCGCTGTAATGGTTCTGCACAAGAATTATAGCTGATGAGGAATACATAGGTTTTATAAAGAATTTAGAGTATCCAAAAGCAATAACCGTTACGGTCAAAGTTATCAAAATAATTAATTTAATGTGACTCAATAAAATTGAAAGGATTTTTTGAATTGAGAGATCCTTTGGCATAGCTTTACCACTTCCTTAACGGTATAATTATATACAATCAATCAGGTTTTATTATTCCTATAAAGAATTTTGTAATATTTGGTTTTATTTTGCAGTATCAGAATATAAAAAATTTCATAAATTTACAAAGAAGCACCAAAGATGAGTGCCTCGACACGCAGTTTCTGCAGACATATTGATATTAAAAATCTTTTTCACCATCGTTTCGCAGCATTTTTCTATAAATAAAAAATAACCCTACAACGCGTAAGGTTATTTTTAAAGAAAATATTTTGTAAATTAAAATTTAGTGAGGTATTACGCTGAGCAATACGCCTGCTGCAACAGCAGAACCGATAACACCGGCTACGTTTGGACCCATTGCGTGCATAAGCAGGTAGTTGGAGGGGTTTTCCGACTGACCGACCTTTTGTGCCACACGAGCAGCCATAGGTACAGCTGAAACACCGGCTGAACCGATAAGAGGATTAACCTTTCCTCTTGTTGCTTTATACATAATCTTTCCGAAAATTACACCGAATGCAGTACCGAAACAGAAAGCAATAAGACCTAAAACAATAATTTTGATTGTATCAGGCTTTAAGAAGTTTGTACCTGTTGCAGTTGCACCAACGGTTACACCAAGGAAGATTGTAATAATATTCATCAGCTCGTTTTGTGCAGTCTTGCAAATTCTGTCAACAACTCCGCTTTCTTTAAACAAGTTACCGAGCATAAGCATACCTACAAGAGGAGCTGCATCGGGAAGAAGCAATGCAATAATAATTGTAACGATTACAGGGAACATAATTTTTTCAAGCTTTGAAACAGGTCTGAGCTGTTCCATAACAACCGAACGTTCCTTCTTTGTTGTAAGAGCCTTCATTATAGGAGGCTGAATAATCGGTACAAGCGCCATATAGGAGTAAGCCGCAATTGCAATTGAGCCTAATAACTCAGGAGCAAGCTTTGAGGTTACGAAAATTGCCGTCGGTCCGTCGGCACCGCCGATAATACCGATAGCGCCTGCCTGCGCGTCTGTAAAGCCAAGGAAAACAGCGCCGATAAAAGTAATAAAAATACCAATCTGTGCAGCTGCACCGAGAATAAAGCTTTTGGGGTTTGCAATAAGAGGACCGAAGTCGGTCATTGCACCGATACCAAGGAAAATAAGAGGAGGATAAATTCCTAATTTTACGCCCTGATAAAGATAATATAAAAGGCCGCCGTAGGTAGGTACATCATAGTAGGTAATACCGTTTATTACAGTTGTAGCATAGCCCGAGGTTGAACCCTTTGCCGCTATACATTCCTCTGCCGTCATTAAGGTTGTCTGCTGAGCTGCCATAATTTCGGGACAAAGGTTTACAAGAAGCATGCCGAATGCAATCGGAAGCAACAAAAGCGGTTCGTACTGTTTTTTAATAGCAAGATACATAAGTACAATTGAAATACCAATCATAACAAAGTTCTGCCACTGTAAATGCAATATACCGGAACTTTGAATAATACCGTTTATGGCGTTGACAAATCCATCGATTATTTCCATATTTGAAATTCCTTTCTGTAAAGATTTTTAAACATCAATTAAAAAGGTCTTGTATTATCAAGAACTCCGGCATTTGCCCAAGGACTTCTGCCGCCTGATTTTTTAATGTTTTTTATTCTCACTTTGCCGCTTGCGTCACCGTACATACTGTCAACAGCAGCTGCAATAACAGCAACGATTTCACCGGGAATTTCATCATTTGAAGCAACAGGTGCAGCCTGAACGGCAGGCATTTTTGTTACAGGCTTTTCCTCAGTCTGCGGTTGCTTTTTATCCTTTTTCGTTTTATCTCTGTTTTGAAGTTTATACATTATTGTACCATAAACATAAATAATCAAAATGAGCAGTAATAAAACTGAAAAAACTACGGTAAAGCCCGTTAAAAGCATTGTTGCCGAGGTTGTGACTTTAGCCATAAAATCATCCATTACAGAACACCCCCATATTTGTTTCATTATACGTTAAATTATACTTTAATAAATGTATAATTTCAACAAAAAATACGGGGGTTTTTTTATTTTGGAATTTTCACCAGTTTTTATTAAATGTTAAAAAATAATTTGTTAAAATATTGGTTTTGAAAGATTATGCTATTTTACAAAATAATACAGATTAAACCGTTGCATCCGTCATTGATTATTTTTTCAATGGTTTCCCCTACCTTTGCCCTTGCGTCCGCAGGCATTCTGTAAAGCTTGTTGTGGAGTCCTTCGTTTACAAGCTCGTGAACGGATTTTCCGAAAATATTTGATTCCCATATTTTTTCGGGACTTTCTTCAAATTCCTTGAGCAGATAAGTAACAAGCTCCTGTGACTGCTGTTCACTTCCCACGATGGGCGTTACCTCTGTTTTTGTATTTATCTTCATCATATGGATTGACGGTGCTGAGGCTTTCAGCTTTATTCCGTATTTTCCGCTTTGCTTAATAATCTGCGGCTCTTCAAGCTCCAGCTCTTCAATTGAAGGCATAACAATGCCGTATCCGGTTGCCTGTACCTGTTCGTATGCCTGAGCAATCTTGTCAAATTCCTTCTGTTTTTCCGACAAATTG
>CAMFFI010000161.1 GCA_945949625.1 uncultured bacterium
GTATAAATTTATTTTTCCCAAGCTTTTATATTCTTTACTTCATCATACATAGCCTTATAGCTGTTGTGACGGGAAACAGAAATTTCTCCCTTGTTGACCGCCTCAATAATACTGCACCCTTTTTCACAGATATGTGCGCAGGAGGTAAATTTGCACCTGCCCAAGTACTGCTCAAATTCGGGAAAACAATATTGCAGCTGTTCCTTATCAATCATTTCATATCTTTCAAGGTCCACCGTTGAAAAACCCGGAGTATCGGCAACATAACCGCTTTCAGTCTTAAACAATTCAACCGTTCTCGTGGTATGTCTGCCCCTTCCTAATTTTCGGCTTACATCTCCTGTGGCAAGGTTTAAATCCTTGAAAAGATTATTAAGCAATGTGGATTTACCTACGCCTGTATTTCCCGTAAAAGCTGTTATTTTGCCTTTTAGCAGGGGTTTGATTTTATGAGCTGACTCAGGATTTTCCGCTGAATACTCAAAAACTGTAAACCCTGCTTTTTTATAAATTTCTGCAATTTCTCCTCCGTCCTTTATATCGGTTTTTGAAATTACAATTACAGGCTCCATATTATTATTAATTGCCGCCGCAGTCATTTTGTCAATAACCAAGGTATTCGGTGACGGGTCTGCTGTTGAGCAGACTATGACCAATGTATCAATATTTGCAAGCGGAGGTCTTTTGAGCTTGTTTTTTCTCGGAAGAATTTTATCAACAGAGCAATATCCCTCATTTGGCACAGAAATCTGGACTCTATCCCCTACAAGTGGTGAATTTCCCTCTTTTCTGAAAATGCCTCTTGCTTTGCACTCATATACAGTGTCGGCGGCTTCCACATAATAGAAGCCGCCTGTTAATTTAATTATTATGCCTGTTAAACTTGTTTTGTCGGACATATTTTTCTCCAATAGATTTTAATCATTATCACCGTTATTGGATGTAGGATGCTCTGCCGGATTAGTGGTTTCCAAAGGCTCGGTATCCTGCGGTTGGTGAGAAGGTGATTCAGTATAAGGAACAGTAGTTTCCGCTGAACTTGTGGGCGGATTATACTCATAGGTTGTCGTTGAAACATTACCGGTTGCATAATCTATATCATATTCCCTGTACGGACTGCCGTCAAGCTGTACCACAATATGAGATGTTCCCGTACCCTCAAACTGAAGTGTTGTTGTTTTGCTGTACTGAGGATAAAGCTTCTTGGAGTAGGTTGTGTTTACCACACCGTCAACAATAACCGTCATATCCACGGAATCGGTTACATTTGCAGGTAAATCCACATAAATTGATATTGTCTTTTTATCCTCTTTACCTGCGCTTACTGTCAGGTTGACCTTTGTTCCCTTCTGAACTTTTCCGTACTGAAGCGGCGACTGATTCAGGACAGTATCTCTTGATTCCTTACTTTCTTCATCATAAGTCGTTTCAACGGTAAGTCCCAGAGCTTCCAGCTTTTCTTTTGCAGCAGTTAATGAAAGTCCTGTAACGTCCGGAATGGTAACATTTTCCACTCTTGCACCGTTTGCAATATAAACATATACCGTTGAGCCTATTGTCAACTGTGTTCCTGCATTAGGAAATACGTTTGTTACATATCCCTCAGCGGTTTTTGTGTTTTCTACATATATAACCTTAGGAACAAGGTTTTTACCTTTAATGGAGGCAACTGCGTCCTTTTCGGAAGTATTAAGAATAAACGGTGTTGTTACGTTTGTATCGGTTCCGTTTACCGTAAGAGTAATTGTTGCTCCTTCTTTGATTTTCATTGAACTTGGTTCAGGCTCCTGCTCAAGAACAAGTCCTATTTCCTTTGATTCGTCATATTTACTTTTTATCTCAAAATTAAACTTATTGGGATTATCCTGCTGAACATCAACAATGTTCTTTCCCAAATAATCAGGAACGTCAACGTCAGATGCCTGTGATGCCGAGCAGGCTCTGAAAACGCATAAAAGCAGAATTATAACGATTACTGCAAATCCCGAAATCAGCGCACCCTTTACTGCATAATAAGAAGGCTTGTGCTCCTTCGGACGGTCATCGTCAAAGTCTTCAATAATCTCGGAGGTATTATCACTTACTTCCTTGTTATCTTCATTCAGCTCTTCTTTTTTATTTTTTATTATATTCTTTGCTCTTAAATTACCAACAGCTTTTGTTGGCTGATTATCAACAAAATAATTATAATCAAAGGTTACGGACGGATTTAATCTGAACCTTTCCAAGTCTGTAAGCATCTGCACCGCAGACTGATATCTGTCCTCGGGATTTTTCTGCATTGCTTTCATTGTAATCTGCTCAAGGCCCACAGGAATATCGGGATTAATTACTCTCGGCATTGTAGGCGTGGACTGAAGCTGCATAAGAGCAACGGACACAGCGCTGTCTGCCTCAAAAGGCAGCTTGCCTGTAAGCATTTCATAAAGCATAACGCCCACAGAGTAAATATCTGATTTACCGTCGGTTACATCGCCCTTTGCCTGCTCAGGCGCAATATAGTGAACAGAGCCGATTGCCTGTTCCGTCATTGTTCTTGTTGCTTTATCGGAAAAGCGCGCAATACCGAAATCTGTTACCTTTATAGTACCGTTTTGCAAAAGCATAATGTTCTGCGGCTTTATGTCACGGTGAACGATTCCACGTTCGTGAGCATGCTGGAGAGCCTTAAGAATTTGTGTGGTAAAATGCAGAACCTCTTTCCAGCTTAAAACTCCCTGCATTTCAATATATTCCTTAAGGGTAATACCGTCAATGTATTCCATTACAATATACTGAATCATATCGCCGAAGCTTACATCATAAACCTTAACAATATTAGGGTGAGAAAGCATGGCGATAGCCTTGGATTCATTTTTAAAACGTCTTATAAATTCCTCGTTATTTAGAAATTCGTCCTTTAAAATTTTAACAGCTACTTCTCTGTCATCTATTGTATCGGTACAGCGATAAACGTTTGCCATACCGCCTACACCTATGAGTTCGTGGATTTCATAACGTCCGTCAAGCTTTTTGCCGATGTATTTATCCAAAATCAACACTCCTGTCAGTATATTACCGTTACCGTTATATTATCGTTGCCGCCGCCTTCTTTTGCTTTTTCAACAAGCTTTGCGGTTAAACCTTCGCCGCGGTTTTCGTGACATATTTTAACCATATCGCCTGTTGTTACACAGTTTGACAAGCCGTCTGTGCAAATCAAAAGAACATCTCCGTAAACAAAATTTGCTTCTATATAATCAAGATGTACCTCGGGCTTAATTCCCAAAGCTCTGGTAATGTAATTTTTATTGGGGTGGTTCTGCGCCTGCTCAGTTGTAATTTCACCGCGCTTAACCATTTCCATAACAACCGAATGGTCCTCTGTAAGCTGCTTGATTTTTCCGCCTCTTATTGCATATGTTCTGCTGTCGCCTATATGAACAATATGAACGGTAGTATCCTTGACAAATACAAATTCGCAGGTTGTGCCCATTCCGCTAAGCTCGCTGTCCCGTGAGGCAAGCTCATAAACCTTTAAATTGGCATTTACAACTATTTCAGCCATTAGATTGACAAGCTCTTCCTTAGAAAGCTCTTCATTATAAAGTTGCTCAACTTGAGAGTTAATATACTCAACAGCTGTTGCACTGGCAATATTTCCGCCTTTTGCTCCGCCCATTCCGTCGCATACAACAGCCCATACGCAACTTGGAGAAATAACTCCGAAGCGGCAGTCGTCCTGATTTTGTGTTCGGACAAGTCCTACGTCACTTTTGCTGAAAACTTCCAAGTTATTTACCTCCTTTTTCTTCATAATTTCTTCTTAACTGACCGCAGGAAGCGTTAATATCGCTGCCTAAGGTCCT
>CAMFFI010000162.1 GCA_945949625.1 uncultured bacterium
GAATTACACGGGCAAAAGCAGCGATAGGAGCCTGGAATGCACCAAGTACATTTGCAAGAAGAACGTCGCGAGTTGGTAATTTTGAAAGACCGATAATGGTATCCATATCAACTACTGCACCGTCCATATAGCCTGTCTTAATTTTAAAGTTATCATGGTCTTTAGCATAAGAACAGAGAATACGAGCAGCTGCGGCATAATCTTCGTCACTTGTTGCGATAGCTGTTGTACCGTTAAGAGTAGGAATAATGTCTGTAAGACCTACTTCCTCACAAGCTCTTGTCAGAAGTGTGTTTTTAACTACTGTGTAATTAACGCCTGCTTCACGAAGTTCTTTTCTGAGCTTTGTGTCATCTTCAACATTAATACCCTCATAGCTTACTACAACGCCTGTAACAGAGTTTTTAAGTCTTTCACTGAGTTCAGCAACTATTGCCTTTTTGCTTTCTAAAACACTTTGGCTTGGCAAGTTTTGTTCACCTCCGTTAAAAATAATAACGCAGTTCAAAAAAACATCCCTCCAAAGACATGGAGGGAAGGTAAAATACAAATTAAGCTTACGCTTTGTAATGCACTTCCTCGGCAGGCAGAGCAGTTCTCTTTACGCTTTCGCACCTGCTGTCTTTAGAACAGCGAGCAATATTATAACACAAAAGTGTTAATTTGTCAAATCATACTGAAAACTTTGCAGGGTTAATTCTAACGCTTGGACCCATTGTAGAAGTTACAGCACATGATTTGATATACTGACCCTTTGCAGCAGCAGGCTTTGCTTTAACAATAGCACCCATAAGAGTGTCAAAGTTCTCTGAAAGCTTAGCTTCTCCGAAGCTTGCCTTGCCGATTGGGCAGTGAATGATATTTGTTTTATCAAGACGGTACTCAATTTTACCTGCTTTAGCTTCCTTAACAGCTCTTGCAATATCAGGTGTTACAGTACCTGCCTTTGGGTTTGGCATTAAGCCGCGAGGTCCCAAAATTTTACCTAAACGTCCGACAATACCCATACAATCAGGTGTAGTAATAAGAACGTCAAAGTCCATCCAGTTTTCAGTCTGAATTTTCTGAGCCATATCCTCTGCACCGATGTAATCTGCGCCTGCTTCTTTAGCAGCCTTTTCGTTTTCTTCGCCCTTGCAGATTGCAAGAACCTTTACGTTTTTACCGGTTCCGTTAGGAAGAACGATAGCACCTCTAACCTGCTGGTCAGCATGACGTGAATCAACACCAAGCTTTACGTGAAGCTCGATAGTTTCGTCAAACTTAGCAGTAGCAGTTTTAACAACTGTTGCAAGTGCTTCGCTCGGGTCATATAATTTAGTTTTGTCAATCAGTTTTGCACTGTCAACATATTTCTTACCGTGTTTCATCGTTTTCCTCCATAATTAGGTGGTTATGCGGAGTACTCCTCCCACCCGGAATAAATTAGTCAACTACTTCAATGCCCATGCTTCTTGCTGTACCTGCAATCATACTCATTGCAGATTCTACGCTTGCAGCATTTAAATCCGGCATTTTCTGCTCAGCTATTTTCTGAACCTGTTCACGGGTAATCTTTGCTACCTTGTTTTTATTAGGAACGCCTGAACCGGATTCGATTCCGCATGCCTTTTTAATAAGAACAGCTGCAGGCGGTGTCTTTGTAACAAATGTAAAAGAACGGTCTGCATAAACTGTGATTACAACAGGAATGATAAGTCCTGCGTCGTTTTTAGTGCGTTCGTTAAAATCTTTAGTGAACGCAACAATGTTTACACCGTGCTGACCAAGAGCAGGTCCAACAGGTGGTGCCGGAGTAGCTTTTCCGGCAGGTATTTGCAGCTTAATTAAGCCTACTACCTTTTGAGCCATTGTTTTTGCACCTCCAAAATTCGTGGTAAATTGCGGGACGCCACTATGTAGGTTCCCTCCCACAGGAAACAAAGTGTTCCCAAATAAAAAGCAATTTGCTTATTATTTACCAATTAAATTACTCTTCCACTGCTTCAGCCTGATTTAATTCAAGCTCAACAGGGGTTTCACGTCCGAACATTGAAACAATAACACGAACGTAATTTTTCTCTGCATCAAGCTCTTCAACCGTACCGACAAAGTCCTCAAGGGGACCGTCAATAATACGTACTGAATCGCCGACTTCATAAGATATATCTACCGAGCGTGATTCAACACCCATTCTGTAAACCTCTTCATCTGTAAGAGGAACAGGCTTGGATGAAGGACCTACAAAACCTGTGCATCCGCGAATATTGCGTACAACATACCAGGTTTCATCAGTATATACCATTTTGACAAAAACATAACCGGGATAAAGCTTGTGTTCAACCTGCTTTTCCTTGTCATCCTTTATTTCTGTCACAATTTCGGTCGGAACCTTTACTTCTTTAATTAAATCCTGAAGATTTCTGTTTTCAACAGTAGTAATCAGGTTAGAAGCAACCTTGTTCTCATATCCCGAATAGGTATGCACAACATACCATTTTGCCTCTTGATCTGCCATATACTTACATCCTTTCCTAAAGTGGGTAAATACTTAACAGATTAAGTAGAATACATAGACATTACTAAACTCAGCAAAGCAAACAGTCCGCTGTCCAGAGCGTAAACAAAAACGCCGATAACAGCAATTACCAAAAGGACAATGCCAAAGTTTTTGGTTGTCTGAAGTGCTGTTGGCCATGTGATTTTTTTGATTTCGCCCTTACATTCACGAAGATATTTGATAGCTCTTGAGAAAATATTTGGCTTTTTGCTTTTTTTAGCTGCCTTTTTCTCGGTTTTGGTTTCAAGATTTTTCTCAGCCATTTTTTACCTCCGTATTATTTTGTTTCCTTGTGAAGAGTGTGTTTCTTGCAGAATCTGCAATACTTGTTCATCTCAAGTCTGTCAGGACTGTTCTTCTTGTTTTTCATTGTGTTGTAATTACGTTGTTTGCACTCTGTGCAGGCCAGTGTAATTTTTACTCTCATTAACGGCACCTCCCGCTTATTTTAGGAATTTTACAGCCTCCCTCAAAAGGGCACAAAAAAAGAACCCCTTTTATGAGGTGGAACTATTATAACATAGCTTCGTCAACACGTCAAGGGGTTTTACCAATTATTATACGATTTTTTTAAGACAGACTGCACCGGTTTTTCCTGTACGGTCTTCCTTAATATATTTAAATGTCAAAATCAATTTGCCGACTTATTGGAGCTGTCCGGGTGTCCGTGACTGTCAGCATAATCCTCCTGCTCCGACAAATAAGCGGCGTTTGCCGATTCAAATTTATTCAGAACACTTGTATCAAAATCATCCGCTTCAATTGTTCCTTTATACCAAGACTTTGAGTTAAAGTATTTTTGCAGACTCTCTGTTTTGAACTTTCTCCCGTGGCGGGCATAAATTTCATTTCTTGCAATTTCCAATTGGTCCTTACTGAAATTTTTAATATCCTCGTATGTTACATAGCGTGAACTGCTGTCTGCAAGTACATAATCCAATGAATTTGCGATTGCTTTTGACGTTGGATTTGTACTTTCAGGACTTACGGAAGGAACGGTAACGGAATTTTCACTTCCCAGCGAAACGACCAGAGAAACCGTATCCCCCTCCTTAACCATAGTTCCCGGTTCGGGATTTTGCTCTATTACGCAATTTTTGGAAATGTTTTCGCTGTATTCGTTTGTATAGGTCACCTTTAAATTAAGATTGCTTAACCTTTGCAACGCTAAATTATAATCATACCCTGCAACAGCAGGAACCTTTATAAGCTCTTCGGTTGTAGGCTCGGTAGTTTCAACCGCAACAGTTGTTTCTGTATTCTGCACAGCAAAGAAATTCCCCTTAAACAGCAAAAAGCCTATAA
>CAMFFI010000163.1 GCA_945949625.1 uncultured bacterium
TTTCCGGTTTTATGTCTGTAAGGTCATAAGGACAGTTTTTTCCTTTAAGCTTGAATAATCCCTCATGAATCATCGGTGACATGGAATGTCCGAGAGGGTGGCCGATTAAAGTATACTTATTCATTGCAGAATACCTCCTCAAGAGTTTTAAGATTTTCAATGTTTACTGCTTTAACGTCCTTTAAAGTTTTCTTAACGAGACCTGTGAGAACCTTGTTAGGGCCAAATTCATAGAAAGCTGTGAATCCGTCATTTTTCATTGCATTGAGTTCTGATGTAAATAGTACAGGAGATACTATATGTTTTGCAAGAAGTGACGGCATATCTGAAAAGTCAGTGAGTTCCGCACCGGTTACGTTTGAATAGTATTTAATTTCAGGCTTTCTGAATTTTATATTTTTTGCAGTTTCATAAAATTCCTTTGAAGCTGATTCCATAAGCTTTGAATGAAATGCACTTGCTACTTTAAGAGGTACTACTCTTGCTTTGAGTTTTGCAAATTCTTCTGTTGCCTTTGCAACAGCCTCAACAGTTCCAGCAATAACAGTCTGCTGTGGTGAATTGTAATTTACCGGTACAACATAGCCGTCAACGGATTTGCATACTTCTTCAATCTGTTCAGGAGTAAGCTTAAGCACGGCTGACATTGCTCCCTTGTTTTCCCTTGCGGCTTTATCCATAGCCTCTGCACGAGCCTTTATAAGACGGAAACCGTCCTCCATTGATACTATTCCGCAGGCAACCATTCCGGCATATTCTCCGAGCGAGTGACCTGCCACACCCGAAAATTCAAAGCCCTTTTTTTTGGCAGATTCAAGACATACAAGCGATGCAGTCATAATTGCCGGCTGTGAGTTTACAGTCTGTGCAAGTACAGATTCATCGGCATTAAAGCATATATCCTTTATATCCCTGCCGATTACTTCAGAGGCTGTATCAAAAATTACTGAAAGTGAATTGTCGGATTCATATAAATCCTTTGTCATGCCGGTATACTGTGAACCCTGACCCGAAAATAAAGCGATATTCATAAGATAAAACATTCCTTTCTTAATTGTTGCAATGTGTATGAATTTCAACATAATAATTTGTGCAAATCAACGATAATTTGGAATTGGTTCGTTAAAGTGACAAAAAGTCATTGCAAAATAATGTAAAATAGATTAAAATAGAAATGTCTGATACTTTTTTTTCAGACAGTCTTTACTTATACTATAACACAAATTTTGTGATATTACAATAACTATTTTCAAAGAAATTAATCAGGGAGGCTTTTATGCTGTAAATCGTGAATCCATAAGGAGTTTACAGAAAATGACTAAGACTCTCAAAGTAATGCTTATGCCAAATAATAAGCAAATAACCAAACTTTTTAAATGTGCAGGAACAGCAAGATTCACTTACAACTGGACTTTATGGTATCAGCAGACAAATTATTATTTTGGATATTCTTTTGTAAATGATATAGAATTAAGACGGATTCTGACAGTTTTGAAACAGAATAATCCAAAATTCAGATGGCTGAATGATTACAGCAATAACATTGTAAAACAGGCTGTCAAGGATGCCTGTAAAGCATATGTAAATTTCTTTAAAGGAATATCAGGCTATCCAAATTTCAAGAGAAGAAAGAAATCAAAACCGTCTTTTTATGCCGATACTTCAAAAATCAGCTTTACCTCTACCCACGTAAAACTTGAAAAACTTACAGCAAGCCGAAAAGCAAATAAACAGAAATTTAATCTGATAAAACTTGCAGAGTCATGCAAAATTCCGGTAAATACAAAGTATTCCAATCCAAGAATTACATTTGACGGCTTGAACTGGTGGATTTCGGTAGGAATTGAATGTGAAGAATCAGAAGAAAAGCCAATAAATCATGGAATTGGTATTGATATAGGTATAAAAAACCTTGCAGTCGGTTCAGATGGAACAGTTTACAGAAATATCAATAAGACTGAAAAAGTCAGAAAACTAAAGAAGAAAAAGCGTAGATTGCAACGCAGAATATCTGAAAATATTTAAAAAACAAAAAAGGAGGTAATTACTGTAAAACACGCAATATTATAAAAAGCGAAAGACAGCTTTTAAAATTAAATTACCAGCTAACAAATATACGTCATAATTATTTACATCAGGTAACCTCTGAATTTATAAACCGAAAACCAAAGTTTATAGTTATGGAAGATTTGAATGTAAAGGGTATGATGAAAAATAAACACTTAGCCAAAGCTGTACAGGAACAATGTTTCTATGAATTTTACAGGCAAGTGTTAATTTAATGCGATATGGATTAACAGCATAGCTGAAACAAGTGCTGTTAATATGTACCGATACGGTAGTCGGGAATTTAAGCCTTTGGAGTGTCATATCAAACGCAAGTAGTTCTTAAGCAAAAGTGGACACGTTGAACAAGGAATGAAACATAAAAGTTTGTTTTATAACTTTTTATAAGTTTTCAGTAATGGATAAAAATGGGTATAAATATTGTGTCTATGGGCAGTTATGTTCCTGAACAGTCTGTTACTAATGACGACCTTGCTAAATTTGTAGATACAAATGATGAGTGGATAAGAACCCGTACAGGAATAGTTTCAAGGCATATTTCCGCCTGGGAGCCTACTTGGTACATGGGTGCAGAGGCATGCAAAAAGGCTGTTGAAAAGGCGGGTATAAATCCCGACGAAATTGGTCTTATAATATGCTGTACGATAACAAATGATTTTCATACTCCGAGTGTTGCAAGCATAATCCAGAATGAAATAAAGGCATTCAACGCAATGGCTTTTGACCTCAACGCTGCCTGCACCGGATATATATATGCTATGGATACGGCAAGGCGTTTTCTTGAAACAGAAGAAAATATGAAGTATGCACTTGTTGTTGCAAGTGAAAATCTCTCAAGAATTACCGATTTTACCGACAGAGGCACTTGCATACTTTTCGGAGACGGTGCATCGGCATCTATAATCGAAAAAAGCGACAAGCTTTATTCAAGCTATCTTGCCTCTGACGGAAGTGGTGCAAGACTTCTTTTTGCAAGATGTATAAACCGCAAAGAGGAATTTGCGGATTCAACACAATTTGATGACGGGTTTGCTGACCCGAAAATGCATGGTCTTGTTCAGAACGGAAAGGAAGTATATAAATTTGCTACAAAAGCACTTCCGAAAGCTCTTGAATGTGCAGCGGAAAAAATCAATATGACTGCTGGTGATATTGATGTAATAGTTCCTCATCAGGCAAATCTGAGAATTATTGAAACTGCTGCGAAAAATATGAAAGTATCAATGGATAAGATTGTTGTTACTCTTGACCATAACGGAAATACATCAAGTGCATCTGTTCCGCTTGCATTTGATGAGGCTCTTGAAAATTGCAGAATTAAAAGAGGCGATAAGGTTTGCATGGTAGGATTCGGAGCAGGTCTTACTTATGGTGCAATTATTCTTGAATACTAAATCTGAAAGGAATACGAAATTTATGAAGACAAAAATTACTGAATTATTAAATTGTGAATATCCGATTTTACAGGGCGGTATGGCTTGGATTGCCGAAAGCAAGCTTGCATCAGCTGTATCAAATGCCGGAGGAGTCGGAATAATTGCCGGAGGTTCTGCACCTATCGACTATCTCCGTGAACAGATTAGAGCATGCAAGTCTATGACTGACAAGACTTTTGGAGTAAATATAATGCTTATGAGTCCGAATGCTGATGACCTTGCACAGCTTGTCATTGATGAGAAAGTACCATTAGTAACAACAGGTGCAGGAAATCCCGGAAAATATATTTCAGCTTGGAAAGAGGCAGGAATTAAG
>CAMFFI010000164.1 GCA_945949625.1 uncultured bacterium
AAATTATGGAGATAAGAAAAAGAGGGGAAAAGCCTCTTGCTTTTATTCACACCTACGGTTGCCAGCAGAACGTGGCCGACAGTGAAAAGATTAAAGGTATGCTGAAAAAATCCGGCTTTGATTTTACCGATGATGTAAATCAGGCTGATTTTATACTTTTCAACACCTGTGCAGTAAGAGAGCATGCCGAGGACAGAGTGTTCGGCAACGTAGGCGCTTTAAAAGCTTTAAAAAGAAAGCATCCGTCTGTTTTAATTGCTTTGTGCGGCTGTATGATGGAGCAGGAGCATATTGCAAATAAGATTTATAAGAGCTTTCCCTTTGTGGGACTTGTGTTTGGAACACACTCCTTGCATCATTTTCCCGAGCTTATGTATAACAGCTTAGTAAACGGAAAAAGGGTTTTTGAACGAGGAAATGACAACAAAATGGTTTACGAGGGTATTCCCGTAAGCCGTGACGGCAGCTTTAAGGGCTGGCTTCCAATTATGTACGGATGCGATAATTTTTGTTCCTATTGCATTGTTCCTTATGTCAGAGGACGTGAAAGAAGCCGCGACAAGGACATAATCATATCGGAAGCAAAACAGATGATAGAAAGCGGATACAAGGATATTACACTTTTAGGGCAAAACGTAAATTCCTACGGGAAAAATCTCGATTATGATATAAATTTTGCAAAATTAATAAAAGAGATTGATTCAATTGAGGGTGATTACTGGCTCAGGTTTATGACCTCTCACCCAAAAGACTGCACAAAGGAATTAATTGATACAATTGCCGAAAGCAAACATATAAGCACACATCTGCATCTTCCTTTTCAGTCAGGTTCAGACAGAATTTTAAAGCAGATGAACAGGCACTATGACAGAAAAAAATATCTTGAAATTGTAAATTATGCCAAAGAGAAAATTCCCGGTTTATCGCTTACAAGCGATATAATCGTAGGTTTTCCCGGTGAAACCTATGAAGATTTCAAGGAAACCGTTTCTCTTGTAAAAGAGGTTGAATTTACTTCTTTATTTACCTTTATTTATTCACCGAGAGTAGGAACGCCTGCGGCTAAAATGGAGGATCCTATACCTGCCGAAGAAAAATCAAAATGGTTCAGAGAGCTTCTTGATGTTCAGGCGGAAATTGCGGCAAAACGCTGTTCTTCAATGGTAGGTACAACTCAAAAGGTGCTTATTGAAGGCAAAAAAGAAAAAAGCAACGAATTAACAGGACGAACTTCAGGCAATATAATCGTAGAGCCTGAGGGATCGGAAGATTTAATCGGTACCTTTCAAAATGCAGAAATTACAAAAGCAAGAAATTGGATATTAAAAGGAAAAATAATTTAAGGAGATATTAAAATGGATATAATTGAGAAAGCAAGAGAATTAGGAAAGCTTATTCAGCAGGAAGAAACATATATAAAGCTGCACGAAGCCGAAAAAAAGGCCGACGCTGATACGGAATTGCAGAATTTAATCGGTGAATTTAATCTTAAGAGAATTTCTATTAATAACGAAGCTTCCAAGGCTGAAAAAGACCAGGATAAAATGCAGGCGCTTAATCAGGAAATGAGAGCTGTTTATGCAAAAATTATGCAGAACGAAAATATGCTTGCTTATAATGAAGCTAAAGAAAAGTTTGATGTTATAGTTAACAGAGTAACTGCTATTATAAACAATTCAATTAACGGTGAAGATCCTGAAACCACAGATTTTAACCCGGGCTGCAGTGGAAGCTGTGATTCCTGCGGCGGATGTCACTGATATTTTTATTTTTTAAGAGGAAGTGTAAATATGGCAGAGTTATCTCCGATGATGAAGCAATATTTCAGCATAAAAAATGAAAATAAAGACAGCATATTGTTTTTTCGCCTTGGAGATTTCTATGAAATGTTCTATGAGGATGCAAAAATAGCCTCTAAAGAGCTGGAACTTACCCTGACAGGCAGAGATTGCGGTCAGGAAGAGCGTGCGCCAATGTGCGGTGTACCTTTTCACAGCTGTGAAAGCTATATTGCTCGTCTTGTGGCTAAAGGCTACAAGGTGGCTATTTGTGAACAAACCGAAGACCCGGCAACTGCGAAAGGTATAGTAAAGCGCGATATAATTCGAGTTATCACTCCCGGTACCGTTCTTGAAAGCAGTATGCTTGACGAAAGCAAAAATAATTATATTTGCTGTGCTTATTCAAACCTCGGAAAAATTGCACTGTGTTTTTGCGATATTTCAACAGGTCAGCTGTATTGCGTTTCTTTTTTTGCAAAAGATTCAACAGATGAACTGAAAAACTATCTTACAAGTTACAGTCCGAAAGAAATATTAATCGGCGGCGAAATTGTAAACATAAAAGGACTTGATGTGTTTATCAGGGATAAGCTTTCCGCAGGTGTGGAGATGTTAAGCGATGATGAATTTGCAATACTCACCTGCAAGGATATGGTTCAAAAGCAGTTTGGCAGTGAATTTGAAAAAATCAAAGATAATTCAGAAATTATATCGGCTTTAGGCGCGTTGCTTTCATATCTTCAAAACACTCAAAAAACAGGTCTTGAAAGAATTTCTCATATCGAATTGCTCTCTGATAATCAGTTTATGAAGCTTGATTATAACACCCAGCGCAATCTTGAGCTTACCTCAACAATGAGAAGTAAGGAGAAAAAAGGCTCGTTGCTTTGGGTTCTTGACCACACAAAGACAGCCATGGGCAAGCGTTTGATAAGAGCGTGGATTGAACAGCCTTTAATGAATCTGACTGCAATTTTAAACAGACAAAACGCTGTTGAGGAGCTTGTAAACGACACTGTTTTAAGACTTGAGCTTACCTCGGCTCTTGTGGGTGTATTTGACATTGAAAGGCTGATGACAAAAATTGTTTACGGCTCGGCAAACGCAAGAGAGCTTCGTTCTCTTGCAGGTGCAATGGAAAGATTGCCTAAAATTTCAAACTTGCTTTCAGGTGTTAAATCAAAGCTTTTACACAGCTTGTTTGAAAATCTGGATACCTTGGAAGACATTTATACGCTTATAGATGAGGCAATTGTTGAAGAGCCTCCTTTTTCTGTTCGTGAAGGCGGAATGATAAAGAAAGGCTATAACAAAGAGCTTGACAGCGTAAGCAATGATATGAACAACTCCACGGAATTGCTTGCACAAATTGAAAACGAACAAAGAGAATTAACAGGAATACCCAAGCTGAAAGTGGGCTACAACAGAGTATTCGGCTACTATATTGAGGTTTCAAATTCCTACAAGGATAAAGTCCCCGACAATTATGTAAGAAAACAAACTCTGACAAACTGCGAGCGTTACATAATTCAGGACTTGAAAAATCTTGAAGGAAGAATACTTGGTGCAAAAGACCGTGCAATGGCAATGGAATATACCTTGTTTGATAATATAAGAAAGCAGGTTGCTTCAAATCTTGACAGAATACAAAAAACAGCATATTCAATCGCAAACATTGATGTACTCTGTTCTCTTGCCAATGTTGCCGCTGACAACAGATATGTAAAGCCGGAGGTCAATCTTTCAAAGGTCATAAGGCTAAAGGACAGCAGGCATCCTGTTATTGAAACTCTTTTAACAGATGTTCCTTTTGTTCCTAATGATGTTTACCTTGATGATCAGTGCAACCGTGCGGCAATTATAACCGGACCGAATATGGCGGGCAAGTCCACATATATGCGTCAGGTTGCCTTGATTGTATTAATGGCTCAAATGGGTTCCTTTGTACCTGCTTCGTCGGCAGAAATAGGATTAGTTGACAGTATTTTTACCCGTGTGGGCGCTTCAGATGACCTTGCCTCAGG